>JAFRCM010000111.1 GCA_017404365.1 Bacillota bacterium | reverse complement strand
GGGAAATCAAGTTGAATGTTGTGTTTTGGGCGTGGTACAATAAACAGGTTACAAAAGGAGAGCAAATTAGTGGAAATCAAAAGATTCATAGGCGGCATCCTGGAGGCCAACTGCTACATAGTGAGTCCCCGCAGGGCTCACGAAGGAGCGGATGCAAAGGCAGGCTGCTTCATTATAGATCCGGGCTATTATCCGGGCAGAATCGAGAAATACATAAGGGATAATGCCTTTGCGCCTGAAGGTATCATATTGACTCACCATCACGGAGACCACAGCGGCGCGGCTGCCCACCTGAGAAAAGAACTGGACTGTCCCATCATGATCCACAGAGACGACGCGGACAGGTTCAGGGAGGGCGCCGACAGGCTGCTTGAGGACGGAGACGTGCTGACGATCGGCGGAGACGCAGGATCTGCCAAAGGCACCGGCGGATCTGCCAAAGGCAGCGATGGCGTGAAGCTTTCGGTAATTCATACTCCGGGGCACACGAAGGGCGGAATCTGCCTCATGGCGGAGAGAGACCGGGTGTGCTTTACCGGCGACACGATATTCAACGTGGACCTGGGCAGAACCGACCTGGATGACGGCAGCTACGAAGAAATGGTCTCAAGCATCCTTAATGTTGTGAACAAGTGGGGAAACGATCTGACCATATATCCGGGGCACGGCGACCCGGCGACGATGAAGATGGTAAGAAAGATAAACCTGGAATTTCTGGAGATAGTAAATGGCAATTAAACTTATAGCTTTAGATCTGGACGGAACAACACTGAATAAAGAGAGCAAGCTTAGCGAGGGTAACAGGAGAGCGCTGCAGGCGGCGGCCGACAAAGGCGTTAACATTGTCGTAGCCACGGGGCGGCCTTACTGCGCTTTGCCTAAGGAAATCCTTGAATTTGACCCGGTGAGATATGTTCTCACTTCCAACGGCGCCAGGATAATTGACCTGCACGAAGGCAAGGCTCTTTATGAGAACTGCATAGCGCCTCACGCTGTTGAAGCGGCCGTGGAGATGCTCAAGCCTTTGGACTACGTCCTCGAAACCTTCGTTGACGGTGTTGCCTACATTGAAGGGTGGTATTACAGACAGGTCGAGGAAACACAGAAGTGCTTCCGTAACGTGGAGTACATACTGAACACGCGTCATCCGGTCGACGATTTCTACGGTTTCATGCTGGAAAACAAGGACAGACTGGAGAACATCAATGTGAATTTCGAGGATCTCTCCGTGAAGCCGGCGATGAAGGAGAAGCTGGAGACACTTCCTGACGTTACCATCACAAGCTCCTTTGATCACAATCTGGAAATCGGCGGAGCGACGACCAGCAAGGCGGAGGCTCTCAGACAGATGGGCAATTTGCTTGGTATAGACCGCTCGGAGATGATGGCTGCAGGCGACAGTCCTAACGACATGGCCATGCTGAAGGTGGCTGGCGTCGCGGTGGCAGTCGGTAACGCCAAGCCGGAGCTGAAGGAGATCGCGGACTTCATCGCGCCTGACCACGATGACGACGGCGTGGCCGCGGCAGTGGAGAAGTACGTTCTGTAAGCAAAAGCAACAATGAGGGGCTATCAGCGGTTCAGGCTGACAGCCCTTTTTTATTGATTGTAAATGGATATAAATTACAAAAATCCTTGAAAATGGTAATAATAAACTGTATAATATTTCCAGTAAAATGGTATGTACTCAGTTAGACAGATGCATTGCAAGGAGGAAAGAGATGGACAAGCGGGTATTCGGGCAGATTGGAGAGAACGCGGCGGCTGATGTTCTGCGGGCGAAAGGATACCGCATTATGCGGCAGAATTACAGATGCCGATACGGGGAGATCGACATAATTGCTGAGCGTGACGGCGATGTGAGCTTTGTTGAGGTTAAGACGCGGCAGAGCTTCCGGTTCGGAAGGCCGTGTGAAGCGGTGACGGATGAGAAAAAGAAGCACATGAGACGTGCCGCTTTCTGCTTTTTGGATGAAATGAAAGAAAAGGGGCACGTGCCCAGACGGTACGGTTTTACGATCATGGAGATCGTTGTGAATCAGACAGACAATGCGTTTTAATCAGCCTGACTGTTTGACAGGGAATCAAATATATTCGACAGGGAATCAAATATAAAAGGAGGGATTGGAGATGCTGACAAAGGTCAGGACAGCGACGCTGTCGGGAATAAGGGGATATCCTGTGACGGTGGAGACGGATCTGCACAGCGGACTGCCGGGCTTTCATATCGTGGGGCTGGCGGACACGACGATAAAGGAAGCGAGCAGGCGGATCAAGCCGGCCATACAGAACTGCGGATGGCATTTCCCGGGGGAGAGGGTGACGGTTAATCTGGTACCCGCGGGAAGACCTAAAGAAGGAAGCCACTTTGATCTGCCGATCGCTTTAGGGATAATGCTGCTGGGGACGGAGATGATTGAGCTCGAAGAAACGGCTTTCATAGGAGAAGTGTCCCTTGACGGAACCATAAACGGCGTGCGGGGAGCGCTGCCGCTGGCGATCTGTCTGCGCAGCGCGGGGATCAGAAATCTGGTGCTGCCCGCCGAGAACGCGGCGGAGGCGTCGATACTCGAGGACATAAACATACTGCCCGTCACACACCTCAGCGAGGCGGCGGACTATGTGACAGGCAAAGGCAGTCTGCCCCTATATAAAAGGAAAGAAACTGAACAACTGCCTTATGCGAGCACTCTTGATTTTGCGCAGGTGGTCGGACAGGAAAGTGTGAAGAGGGCAATACTTGCCGGCGCCGCGGGTAATCACGGGATTCTGATGATGGGAAGCCCGGGATGCGGCAAGACGATGATGGCCAGGAGAATACCCGGGATACTGCCGGGACTGACCTACGAGGAAAAGGTCGAGATAACAGGAATATACAGCGTGGCAGGACTGCTGTCGCCGGAGATGCCGGTCGTCGAACAGAGACCTTTCAGAAGTCCGCACCACAACATAACCCAGACGGGACTGATCGGCGGAGGAAACAGGCCAAGACCGGGAGAACTGACCCTGGCGCACAGAGGAGTGCTGTTTCTCGACGAACTTGGCGAGTTTGACGCCAAAGTCATAGACGCAATGCGCCAGCCCCTTGAGGAAGGAGTGATACGCATAAACAGAAATCTGGAAGAGATTGAGTTTCCATCTGAGGTGATGATGGTGATAGCGTCAAATCCGTGCAGGTGCGGGAACCTCTGGGACAGCAGGAAAATCTGCACCTGTTCAGCGCGTCAGCTCGAGAGCTACAGGCGGAAACTCATGGGACCTTTTGCGGACCGGGTGGATATACACATAAAGGTGAATCCGGTTGATCTGGACAACCTGGAGAAGCAGGCAGAAGCCGCCGGCGCGTCTGGATCTGCCGATGCACCCCGGGCCGCCGGCGCGGCAGCGATGAAGTGGGAGAGCACGGCCGAGATGCGTGAGAAAGTCAGCAGAGCCCGGGCCGTTCAGGAAGAGAGGTATAGAGGCGAGCCGTTCAAGTGCAACGGCCAGCTCGATGAGAAAGGGATACTCAGGTACTGCGTCCTCGGCAAGGAGGGCCGGGAGCTGATGATGGCCTCATACGACAGGCTCGGTCTGAGCATGAGAGGTTACAGCAAGATTCTCCGTATGGCGCGGACGATAGCGGACATCGAGGGGAGCGAGCAGATTGAAACCGAGCATGTGGCCGAAGCGCTGATGTATCGGGTCGACCTGGAGATATGAAAGGAATGCGGAGATGGAGATTAAGGTTATCAATAAAGGCGGCGCGGATTATCCGGAGCGGCTGCTTCAGATTTCCGGTCCGCCGAAACAGCTATACTGCTGCG
Organism: Bacillota bacterium; assembly: GCA_017404365.1. Taxonomy (GTDB): domain Bacteria; phylum Bacillota; class Clostridia; order Peptostreptococcales; family Anaerovoracaceae; genus Lentihominibacter. Next base: position 9,370 of record JAFRCM010000111.1, on the reverse strand, counting down.
GCGACACTGACATCCTCAGCGGAAGGTGCGTCGCGGTGATAGGTTCAAGAACGACAACGGCATACGGCAGAAATACTGCAAAGGCAATCGGGCGATGCCTTGCAGCGGCAGGCGTTACGGTCGTAAGCGGCATGGCCAAAGGAATAGATTCCTGCGCCCACGAGGGAGCACTTGAAGCGGGAGGAAAGACGGCGGCCGTTCTCGGCTGCGGACCTGACGTGTGCTATCCGCCGGAGAACAGACTGCTCATGGCCGACATACAGAGACGTGGACTCATCGTCACAGAGTATCCTCCGGGAACGACGCCGGAAAGGTTTAATTTTCCAAGGAGAAACAGGATAATAAGCGGACTGTGCGAGGCGGTCGTAGTCATTCAGGCGAGGAACAGGAGCGGCTCGCTTATCACAGCGGAGCTGGCGGCCGAACAAGGCCGGGATGTTTTTGCTGTACCCGGAAACATAGACAGCCAGTACAATCTGGGAAACAACAAACTCATCAAAGAAGGCGCGACTCCTCTCGTGTGCGTGGAAGATATTCTGGAGCATCTCGGCATCTCGGGAGCTGATGAAGAAGACGCCCGGGAGCGGCTCAGTGAAAGAGAGTATATGCTCTTTGAAATACTCGGAAGCGAAGGCGAGATGACAGTCGACGAGGTGTGCATGCGTGCGGGCCTGAAGCCGGCTTATGTCAATCCCATTCTGTCGGTGATGGAGATGAAAGGTTTCATCAGTTCGGACATGGGAAAATTTTTTGTAAAAAAATAATCCCTTGCAAATAGCGTATATAAGAAATATAATCGGTTACTGTAATGAAAGATTATCATTCGACAGAGAATATTATTCATTCTGCCCGGAACATTTCAGAGGCGGAGAAAGGATCATAGATGGCATCTGCATCAAAAACACTGGTAATAGTTGAGTCGCCTTCCAAGGCGAAAACAATAGGCAAGTTTCTGGGAAGCCGCTACAAGGTTGTGGCGTCAGTAGGTCATGTCAGAGACCTTCCGAAGAGCAAGCTGGGTATTGTTCTCCCGGAGGATCTCAAGAAGGACGACAATCAGGCGGCCGGCACAGAGGCTGCTGCCTTTGACCCTCAGTACATAAACATCCGCGGCAAAGGCGACCTCATCAAGGAACTAAAAAAAGAAGCGAAGAAAGCCTCAAAGATATATCTGGCAACTGACCCGGACCGTGAGGGAGAAGCGATTTCATGGCATCTGGCGTACCTGCTCGGCATCGACGAGAACGCGCCGTGCAGAATAGTATTTAATGAAATCACCGCAAAGGCAGTCAAAGAGGCTGTCAAGAATCCGCGTCCGATCGACCTCAGTCTGGTCGACGCGCAGCAGGCGAGAAGAGTGCTCGACAGACTGGTAGGATATCTGATCAGCCCGCTGCTCTGGAGAAAGATCACGAGAGGCCTGAGCGCCGGAAGAGTACAGTCCGCGGCACTGAAAATCATCTGCGACAGAGAGAAGGAGATACAGGCTTTCGTACCGGAAGAATTCTGGACGATCGAAACTGACTTTAAAAAAGGAAGAAAATTCACGGCGAAGCTGGCTACATGCAAAGGCAGCAAGCTGACTCTCGCGAATAAAGAAGACAGCGACAAGGTTCTGGCGGATCTCGAAAGGGGCAGCTACGTCGTCGGCGGAGTAGAGGAAAAAGACAGAGTAAGAAAACCGCTTCCGCCGTACACCACGAGCGGACTTCAGCAGGACGCTTCGAACAAGCTGAACTTCTCGACCAGAAAGACCATGATGGTCGCGCAGCAGCTTTACGAGGGCGTCGAGATAAAGAAGATGGGAACCGTCGGCCTCGTTTCATACATAAGAACCGACTCCGTAAGAGTTTCCGATGAAGCGCGCGCGGCAGCCAGAAACTTTATTCTGGAGAACTACGGAGAGAACTACTACGGCGGTACTGTCTTTGCGAACAGAAAGAAGGATGTTCAGGACGCGCACGAAGCGATCCGTCCGTCCAACGTTACGCTGACTCCGGACAGCATAAAGGATCAGCTGAGCAAAGACCAGTACAACCTTTACAGACTCATATGGCAGAGATTTGTATCCAGCCAGATGTCCGCTGCCAAGATCAAGGCGGTGAACGCGACTATAAACAATGGCGACTACGGATTCAGGGCGACAGGCTCGAAGGTCGTCTTCGATGGTTTCCTGAAGGTCGGCCAGAGCTCAAAGGGCGACGGCGACGACAAGTGGCTGCCGGATCTTGCTGCAGGCGAAACTCTTCAGCCGACCGATACAAGAGCGGAGCAGAACTTCACTCAGCCGCCGGCGAGATTTACCGAGGCGAGCCTTGTAAAGGATCTTGAGGAAAAGGACATAGGCAGACCGAGTACTTACGCGCCTATCGTCGCTACTCTCATGGACCGCAAGTACATCAAGAAAGAAAAGAAGAACCTCGTTCCGACGAAGCTGGGATTCACAGTTACCGACATGATGGCGGAATACTTCAGGGAGATTGTTGATGTCGGCTTCACAGCGAGAATGGAAGACGGTCTGGACGACATAGAGACAAAGGGCATCAGGTGGAAGCAGATTGTTGAGGATTACTACAAGATTCTGCGCGACGAGCTCGATGACGCCGACAAAAAGATTCCTAAAATCGAGCAGGAAGTCGAGCTTACCGGGGAGAAGTGTCCTCAGTGCGGCAAGGATCTGGCGATCAAGCACAGCCGCTTCGGAACCTTCATCGGATGCACCGGTTATCCGGAATGCAAATTCACAAAGCCGATCGTCAAGAAGATCGATGTCAAGTGCCCGACATGCGGCGGTGACATAATAATAAGAAGAGGAAAATCCGGAAAGATGTTCTACGGATGTTCCAATTATCCTTCATGCAACCAGGTTTACTGGGACAAACCGTCAGGAAAACTCTGCCCTGAGTGCGGCAGCATGCTCGTGGAAAAGAAGAGCAAGGACGGCGGCCTGGTGTGCTCAAATAAGGAATGCAATTACAAAGAATAGCGTATATAATGGGGACAAGGAGGTTGAAACAATGGGACAGTTTCATGCGACAACAATATGCGCAGTAAAGAGAGGCGATGATGTCTGCATAGGCGGCGACGGCCAGGTTACAATGGGCGAAACTGCCATCATGAAGAACGGCGCCAAGAAGGTAAAGAAGATATACAAGAATACAGTGCTTTCGGGTTTTGCAGGTTCAGTTGCCGATGCTTTCTCGCTTACCGAGAAGTTTGAGAGCAAGCTGGACGAGCACGGCGGAAATCTTAAGAGAGCAGCTGTTGCCCTTGCGAATCTCTGGAGATCCGACAAGGCGGTAAGAAATCTTGAGGCGCTCATGATAGTTGCCGACAAGGATGACATTCTTGTAATTTCCGGTACAGGCGAGGTAATCGTGCCTGACCAGCCTTTTGTTGCGATCGGATCGGGCGGAAACTACGCCTACGCCGCTGCGCACGCGCTCTACAACAACACCGAACTGAGCGCTGAGGAAATCGTGAGAAAATCGCTGGAGATTGCGTCGAGCATTTGCGTTTACACGAATGACCACATCTCTATCGAGAAGTTATAATGGGAGAGGAACATGGCTAGCAAACTTTATCAGATGACACCTAAGGAAATCGTAGGTGAACTGGACAAATACATTATCGGTCAGGACGAGGCCAAGAAGTCAGTAGCTATCGCCCTGAGAAACAGGTACAGGAGAAGCCTGCTCTCCGATGAGATGAGAGAGGAAATCACTCCGAAGAACATCCTGATGATGGGACCTACAGGATGCGGAAAAACTGAGATCGCAAGACGTCTTGCCAAGCTTATGGACGCGCCTTTCGTCAAGGTAGAGGCCACGAAGTTCACTGAGGTCGGATACGTCGGCCGCGACGTTGATTCAATCATCAGGGATCTGGCTGAGGCCTCAATCAGAATCACCAAGCAGAAAATGCTTGAGGAGAAGTACTCAATTGCCGACGAAATCGTCGAGGAGAGAATCATTGAAGCGATAATCCCGGGCAAGAAGGGCAAGGTCAGCACAGCGCAGAACAGAGGCCCGTTCGACTTCATCCTCGGCAACGCCGGATACGTGAGCCAGAAGGAACAGTACGAACAGCAGCAGCAGAAAGCAGCTGAAGAAGAGGACTCCCACGAGGATACTGCGCTTGCCAGAGAGCAGGTTCGCCAGCAGCTCAAGGACGGTCTTCTGGAAGAACAGTACATCGAGATTCAGGTTACAGAAGCTCCTAAGCAGAACAACCTGGACGTGAATGACGGCGGAATGATCCAGATCGGAAATATCTTCGGCGACATGGCGCCTAAGAAAAAGAAGACCAAGAAAGTCAAGGTCAAGGAAGCCAGGAAGATTCTCCGTGAAGAGGAGGCCCAGAACCTCATCGACATGGATCAGGTAGAGGAAGAGGCAATGGAGAACGCCGAACAGAACGGCATCGTCTTCATTGACGAGATCGACAAGATCGCATCGGGCTCAGGCTACAGAAGCGGAGCGGATGTTTCCAGAGAAGGAGTTCAGAGAGACATTCTCCCTATAGTTGAAGGAAGCGTAGTCAACACTAAGCACGGTCCGCTTAAGACAGACCACATTCTCTTTATCGGAGCAGGAGCTTTCCATACAGCGAAGCCGACTGACCTCATTCCTGAGCTTCAGGGACGTTTCCCTATCAGAGTCGAGCTTGAGAATCTGGACAAAGACACATTTGTCAAGATACTGACTGTTCCTGAGAATGCTCTGATCAAGCAGCACAAGGCGCTTCTCGAGACCGAAGGAATCGAGATCGAGTTCACTGAGGAATCAATAGATGAAATCGCCGAGATGGCATTCCTGATGAACGAGCAGACAGAGAACATCGGAGCCAGAAGACTCCACACGATTCTCGAGAGACTGCTGGAGGACATTTCCTTCAATATCGCCGAGATGGACGAAGAAAAGATTACCATCGACCGCGAGTACGTCAAGGAGAAGTTCGAAGAGAAGATTCATCCGGACGATCTGGACAGATTCATTCTGTAGCAGCATGACGATATACCCCGCAGGTGCCCTCAAGTGGCGGCCGGCGGGGTTTTTTATCGTTTGATTTGTACTATTTTGCGAAATTGTTTGAAATAAACATTTTTTATACACAACTTGTAACAATTGTTCTATAATTACGTTAGGTAACCATTTTCTTACTATCTGGAAAAACCAAAACAAATGACAGCCAAGGAGGACAGGACTAGAATGAGTGACATATTAAATAAAGTGAGAAAGATGAACTGGCTTCTGCAGGAGACTCCATCTAAAGAGTTTTCGTTTGATGAACTGTGTGGAATCCTCGGAGAGCTCATGGAAGCAAATGTGACTATCTTTGATAATAAAGGGGAACTGGTTGGGGTGGCCCTGGATATTCCGGAGGATACGAACCTCAAGTTGAATGAAGAAACCGGATCCTATTATCTTCCTGAAAAACACATCAAAGAGCTCAATAAAATAGATAAGACCATAGTGAATCTAGACAATGATGACACCTATAAACTGATCAATTACAAGATTAAAACAGCCAGTAAACTCCATACGCTTATTCCAATCGTAGGAGGAGGCGAAAGGTGGGGCACGCTGCTCCTGACCAGGTACGAGCCGGAGTTCACAGACGACGATGTGGCGCTTGGAGAGTTTGGAGCGACTATCGTTGGGCTTGTTCTCCACCAGAGGAAAATGTCGAAAGAAAAAGACGACGCCAAGGCGATGGCAAATGTTCAGATGGCAATCGGAACACTTTCATACTCTGAGACCGAGGCTGTACAGCATATTTTCGCGGAACTGGAAGGCGACGAAGGAATTCTGGTCGCCAGCAGAATCGCTGACAAGTCAGGCATTACACGTTCGGTAATAGTCAATGCGCTGCGTAAGCTGGAGAGCGCCAGCGTAATAGAAACAAGATCCCTCGGAATGAAGGGAACAAGAATAAAGATATTGAATCCTATGCTCAAGGCGGAGCTTGAAAAGGTTAAATAAAGTTAAGCGAAAGAACGCATACAATGCTTAGATTCACAGACGACAATGAAATACTCAGAGAGGACAGTTACCGCGGTATCGTTGCCGGCGTCCAGTGGAGAGGAGACATTGAGCGTTCAATGGATGAGCTCGAGGGCCTTTGCGAGGCCGATGGAATTCAGGTCGTGGGCCGTCTCGAGCAGTCTCTGGAAAGGCCAAATTCCGCCACGCTCATAGGCAAAGGCAAGGTCGAGGAGCTGAAGGACCTTTGCGAGAGCATGGAGGTGGATACGGTCGTCTTCAACGAGGAGCTTTCGGGAATCCAGATAAGAAATCTTGAGGAAGCCCTCGGAGTCAGAGTCATAGACAGAACTATTCTCATACTTGATATTTTTGCGGACAGGGCTGTGTCAAAGGAAGGCAAGCTCCAGGTTGAGCTTGCCCAGTTAAAGTACAGACTGCCGCGTCTTACGGGCTTCGGCAGATCTCTTTCGAGACTGGGCGGAGGCATAGGCACCCGCGGTCCCGGCGAGAAGAAGCTTGAGACTGACAGGCGGCACATTGCCAGGCGCATCGATGACATAAGAGAAGAACTCGCAAAGGCAGGCAAAAGCAGACAGACCCAGAAGTCCGGACGCGCCAAGTCCGGCATGCCTGTCGTGGCTCTTGTCGGCTATACTAACTCAGGAAAGTCTGCCATCATGAACCGTCTGCTCGACATGTTCGAGGAGGAAACCGCAGCAGGTCTGACTGAGAACAAGAAGGTGGGTTCCGAGGACATGCTCTTCGCGACTCTCGATACAGCGCACAGAAAGCTGAGTCTGGGAAAGGGCATGGACTTCATACTCATAGATACCGTTGGTTTCGTCAGCGGGCTTCCTCATGACCTTGTCGACGCTTTTAAGTCGACGCTCGAAGAGGTTAAGGACGCGGATGTTCTTGTTCATGTTGTGGACAATTCGCGTGAGGACAAGGATTTTCAGATCGAGGTCACCGGAAATGTAATACGGCAGCTTGGAGCAGGCGGAGCATACACCATAATGGCCTACAACAAGATCGACATCGCGCCTGAAGAGCCAATGATCACAGGCGGGGACGACGCGGTGTTCATCTCGGCGCGCACAGGGGACGGCATGGATGCTCTCGCGGACGCTATAAGAAAAGCGATCTTTTCAGACATGGTCAGCGTGTCGCTCCTGATACCTTACGACAAGGGCAGCATCGTATCGTATCTGTGCGAAAACGGCCAGATCGATTCGATGGACTACAAGGAAAACGGAACGCTTCTCACGGGCACTTTCAGGGAAGCGGATTACAATAAATACAGAAGTTACAGCATCTGATAAATACAGAAGTTTCAGCGGTTGAATCAGCAGGCATTGAAGGGCACATCACATGGAACTTTACAAGACCATAAAAAAGGACGCGACAGCCGAACAGATAATCGAAAAGTCGCGCTTCATAGCCCACGCCAGGCCGGTCTCGGACAGAGACGAGGCCGATGCTTTTATTGCTGAGATCAAGGCGAAGTACAAGGACGCAACCCATAATGTGCCGGCAATGGTCATCGGAGACAAGAGCCAGATACAGTGGGCAAGCGACGACGGGGAACCTCAGGGTACATCCGGCGCGCCGATAGTCCAGATGCTTGTAAGTGAAGGAATCACCAATCTTGTCATAGTAGTCACAAGATACTTCGGCGGAATCAAGCTGGGAACGGGCGGACTTGTCAGAGCGTACACGAGCAGCGCCAAGCTGGCTGTTGAAGCGGCCGGCGTGTGCAGCGTACAGAACATGCTTCGCATGACCTGTGAGACAGACTACACATATCTTGCCAAGTTTCAGAAGATGGCGGTTGAATCATTAAAAGATCAGACTGCCTTTGCATATGTGATCGGGAATGTGGAGTACGGCGAAAAGGTTACTTTGGAGCTTATTTCTTTCGCGGAAAACGAGGAAGAATTGCGCGGTCTGGCGGCCAATTTAACATCGGGAAGCGCTCGTATTACAACTTGTTCTGCAGCACCCGAAAAAACCCCTTGACAAGCCGCGAGTTTTTAATGTATAGTTTATAAGCGCGTCAGGAGCAAAAACCTGATGTGAGGGTCTTGCTGGCGTGGCTCAACGGTAGAGCAGCTGATTTGTAATCAGCAGGTTGGGGGTTCGATTCCCTCCGCCAGCTCCAAAAAATGCATTGGACATTTGCATGATATGTGCTATAATATTCAGTGCGCGAGCAGCGTCGAGGGATTCCCGAGTGGCCAAAGGGGGCGGACTGTAAATCCGTTAGCTGAGCTTTCGATGGTTCGAATCCATCTCCCTCGACCAACTAAATATGCGGAAGTGGCTCAGGGGTAGAGCATCGCCTTGCCAAGGCGAGGGTCGCGAGTTCGAATCTCGTCTTCCGCTCCAATTGACAAATACGGTTCCGGAGCGACTGCTCCGGGATCGGAATACGCGGATGTAGTTCAATGGTAGAACCTCAGCCTTCCAAGCTGATGGCGTGAGTTCGATTCTCATCATCCGCTCCAAAAGATGCGGGCTCATAGCTCAGCTGGATAGAGCAACGGCCTTCTAAGCCGTGTGTCCGGGGTTCGAATCCCTGTGGGCTCGCCAATTTTTTTTGACAATTAAGATCACATACATGCGATCGGAATATATAACGATGGGGTATAGCCAAGCGGTAAGGCAACGGACTTTGACTCCGTCATGCGTAGGTTCGAGTCCTGCTACCCCAGCCAATATGACCCATTAGCTCAGTCGGCAGAGCACTTGACTTTTAATCAAGGTGTCCGGAGTTCGAATCTCCGATGGGTCACCAAATAATGATAAGGGCTGGGGTATCATAAGAACCAAGATCCGCAGTATCGCTGTCAGCATGAGGAGAGGTGTCCGAGCGGTTTATGGTGCTGGTCTTGAAAACCAGTGAAGGTAAAACTTCCGTGGGTTCGAATCCCACCCTCTCCGCCATAATACAGTTACTCATGGAGAAGTACTCAAGAGGCTAAAGAGGACGGTTTGCTAAATCGTTAGGGTTCGCAAGGGCCGCATGGGTTCGAATCCCATCTTCTCCGCCACATATAGGGGTATAGCTCAGCTGGTAGAGCAGCGGTCTCCAAAACCGCGTGCCGTGGGTTCGATTCCTACTGCCCCTGCCAATTAATTTAATATCGGGGTGTAGCGCAGTTTGGTAGCGCAACTGGTTTGGGACCAGTGGGCCGCGGGTTCAAATCCTGCCACCCCGACCAACTTGATTAAAATGTGGGCCATTAGCTCAGTTGGTCAGAGCATCCGGCTCATAACCGGCAGGTCCTGGGTTCAAGTCCCCGATGGCCCACCAATGACCTGCCCAGTTAGCTCAGTTGGTAGAGCAGCAGACTGAAAATCTGCGTGTCCGTGGTTCAATT
>JAFRCM010000110.1 GCA_017404365.1 Bacillota bacterium | reverse complement strand
TTGTCGCCTATGCCTGAAACATTCCTGATGTCCTCTATGTTCGAAAAAGTCCCGTTGGACTGTCTGTAGTCAATTATCTTCTGGGCAGTAGCCGGACCGACGCCGTTAAGTGTCTGAAGCTGCGACGAATCGGCCGTATTGATGTTTACCTTCCCGGCCGAATCTGTTCCTGAGGAAACTGTCGATCCTGCCTGCGTGTCGGAAACGACATTGCCATCAGCGTCGAGAGCAAGTGACGGTATGAATATCTTCTGACCGTCTATCAGAAACTCCGCCCTGTTTATGTTCGACATGTCCGCCTCCTGTTTCAGACCTCCCGCGGCCTGAATGGCGTCATCTACTCTGCTCCCGTCGGGAAGCTCCGCAAGCATCGGATTTTTGACTGCTCCTCCAATGTCGACGAATATCGTGCCGTCAGAAAGCGCGTTCTCTTCGGCATACGCGTCGGCAGTTTCTTCACCGGTTCCTCCCACGCTTCTATCATGCTGAGCGCTGTCACTTCCGCTTTTAAAAAGAGAAAAACCCGCGAAGAGCACAAGTCCGACAAGGCATATTACAGCCATCTTCCTAACCTGCGGACCATACTCATCCAGGAACTCACGAACCGTTTTATTCTCTTTCAAAAAATCAAATAAACCCTTCATCTCCAATCACCAGTACCCTTTCAGCCCCTAATAAAAATTCCAACCCTGTGTCGATTATTGCATGATTGGAATTTTATGTCAAGTGTTCCTTAAAATGTATTTTGTTTCTGGTGACTTTTATTTCACTCCGGGGTATGTCCAGGCCAAACCGCTCAAGTACAGTGGTAATTACCAGCTCCGGACTGAGGTTTGAATCGCTCCCTGAATCAAGTACCGCGTCGATTCTGAGACATTCCTCAGACGTAAAAAACACCATCTCACGGATCTTCGGTCTTATGTTCACGAGGACGGGCTCTTTTTTCTTCTTCTGTTTCTTGAGAGTCATTATTTCGTCCTGTCCCATGTAACTCTGCCACAGCGACCTGGGCTCCATGGTAACAGCCGCGTTTTTCTCAGTTTCTCCAAGCGGTATCTCAATCGTGTACTCAGCGGCAACGGTGTCAGCTGCCAGAGTCTTGTTATGTGTCGCCTCCTTTATCGAAAGCAGGTCAAGACCTTCCGGCATCAGAGCTCTCATCCTCCCAAGAATCTCATCAGCGGAGAACGCGTCGCCTGCTGTTTCAAACTCTATGTATTCATCAAGGCTTTCGTATCCGAGAGACAGAGGCTGTGCGAATCCCATCTTCGGATGAGGATTGAATCCCTGTGAATAAGCGAGCTTAATGCCCGCTCTCTTGAAGGAGCGTTTGAAGACCTTCATTATGTCGAGGTGCGATGTGTAACAGATCACACCCGTCTTTTGAAAACGGATAACATATTTCATCCCCTGCATCCTGCCTTTGCATTTACAAAGCATTCCGTGTATTCGTTAACGCCGCACAAATTGCAGCCCAGTCTGCAGTCAGGCGTAGTCTTCGCCTCCTCTGCCCTGTGCTTCTCATCAAGCAGATACTGTCTGTCGATGAAAGAATTTACAATGTCCCACGGAAGGACCTCATCCTCACTGCGCTTTCTGTAGTTATAAAATGCTTCAAGAGCCTTTCCATCAGCGAATCCGAATTCTGCGGCGCAGGTTTCAAAGGCCTTCTCCCACAGCTCGGGTCTGAAGTGTTCGGTCCATGCGTCGAATCGGCATCCGCCCTTCCAGGCCTCCTCAAGAATTCTTCCGGTTCTTCTGTCGCCCCTGGCGAATACCGCCTCAAGGTTGCTCGTCACAGTCTCGTGATAATTAAAAGTAACGCCTTTAATATGAAGTCTGGAGGACAGATAATTGTGCTTGTCCACAAAATCCTCAGGCCTGTCCTGAGCTTCCCACTGGAACGGTGTATGCGCCTTTGGCACAAAGTTGGAAACACTTACTGTAACCCTGAATCTGCCTCCCTTTCTGCCGCGGATCTCATAGTTTATGTCCATTATCTTTCTGGCGATTTCAGCTATTCCATCCAGATCCTCGAGCGTCTCTCCCGGAAGCCCTATCATGAAGTACAGTTTTATGTGCTCCCATCCCAGCTCAACTGCCTGACGGACAGCGCTGTATATGTCGTCTTCTGTTATGTTCTTGTTTATAACGTCTCTCAGCCTCTGCGTACCGGCTTCCGGCGCGAATGTGAGCCCGGACTTGCGGTAACCCTGTATCTCGTCGAGAACCTTAAAGGAGAAGGAATCAAGACGCAGTGAAGGAAGCGAAAGAGCAACGTTCTGTGCTTTGCAAAGGCCCATCAGCTCAGTCGCGAGATCTTCAAATTCGGAGTAATCACTGGTGGAAAGCGAAAGCAGGGACAGCTCTTCATGACCTGTATTTGCCAGCTGCTCCATGGCTAGATTCTTTATCGTTTCAGGTCTTCTCTCCCTGACCGGCCTGTAGATCATGCCGGCCTGACAGAACCTGCACCCTCTCGTGCAGCCTCTGAATGTTTCAACGACAGACCTGTCGTGCACTGTATCTATGAAAGGAACTATGTTGTTCGTCGGAAAGGCCGTTTTGTCGATATCTTTTACGACTGCCCTGGTAACCTTTTCAGGCACGAAACCGGCAGTTCTGTTTACGCATTTTATAGTACCCTGCTCACCCGCCTCACCGGCGTCATAATATTCAACCTCGTAGAACTCAGGTATGTACACTCCGTCGAGTCCCGCTATGGCGCGCAGAAAAATGCCGCGCACATCTGACACATTTGCGCCGGCGGCTTTCTTTGCGTCCGCGTATGCTTCGCACACCTTCTCAAGAAGTTCCTCGCCATCTCCGATCAGAAATACATCTACAAAATCAGCCAGAGGTTCCGGATTGAACGCGCACGGACCGCCGGCTATTATAACGGGCATGTGTACGCCGCCTTCTGATGCCTTTGCGCGGGCTTCACGTCTTACCAAAAGACCCGAAAGATCCAGCATGTTGAGAACATTGGTAAAAGCCATCTCGTACTGGAGAGTAAATCCGATGATATCCAGCTCGTCGGCCGGAGTGAATGTCTCGAGAGTGAAGAGCTTTCTGCCCTTTTCTCTCATGATGGTCTCCATGTCATCGGCAGGCGCGAACAGTCTCTCACAGTATATTCTCTCGTTTTTATTCAGGATATTATAAAGGATCTGCATTCCCATGTAGGACATCCCTATTTCATAGGTGTCCGGGAAGGCAAATCCCATTCTAACATCGACACTGTCAGGATCCTTCCTGACAATGTTGACCTCTCCTCCTATATAGCGCGCGGGTTTTTCCACGCATTTGAGAATACTGTCAAGTTCCCTGTCGATCATTTTATGCGCCCATGAGCTCGTCGAGGCTCATGCCGATGCGTTCTTCTATCTGTCTTAAAAGTACTTTTGTTTCTTCTTTCTTTCTGAGGATTATAGGCTTGGCGTCCATGTTGCCGCTGCGTTCTGCCTTTGCGATAATGTAATCCATGCGCTCGTCGATTCCCACGTACCTGTCTTCGAGCACAAGCCTGTCGCTGAGACAAACAAGATCGGCTTCAGTGAGCAGCATGGCATCCTGGATGAATTCGTACTGCATGTGTACGCGGATGATCTTGGCTTCCTCAGTCAGCCCCTGCTCAAGACAGAAATCGGCTGCGGCGTCCCAGTGCCTTTCCTCAACCCTGGCCATGTCGTGCAAAAGCCCCGCGGCCAGTGTCAGTTCAAGGTCAAATTGCCTCATCCCATCGGAATCATTCCGGTTGTCCTCGCATGCCAGCGTGCTCCTGTCAGTTCTGTAGCCCGGAAAGCCTCTCCCGCTGTCAAAAGTCTCGAATTCAACATGCTCGATCGCGGGAGCCTTAGTACCGCCCTTTTCGTTTAGCGCGCGGCCGATCCTGCAGGCCGTCTCCGCCACAGCTATGCAGTGTCCTACAACATGAGGCGGCGTACCGTAGTCACTCAGATACTGAAGACACTTTTCTCTGTCAGGATGTTCATATGTCGTAGTCATAGTCTTCGTCATAGTATTCGAACTCCATGTCAAAGAGCTTTATGGTATCGCCCTCTTCAAGGCCCATTTCTCTGAGTTCGTCATACACTCCGCTGTTCTCTATGTATTTGAAGAGATATCTTCTCGAACCGGCGTCATTGAAGTTGGTCGAGTTGAATATCTTCTCAAGCTGTCTTCCGGTTATGACGTAGTTGGTGCCGTCGTACTCCGCGAAAACCTTTCTGTAGTCCTCGTCGGCGTCGTCGATTTCGAAATCGAAGTACTCAAGCTCATCCTCTTCCTCTGGCGGATTTGCCTCAACCTCGAGGAGCATTCTGTAGGCTTCCTCGATTACTTCCTTCACGCCGAATCCTGAGGCTGCCGACATCGGCAGGACCTTGTAACCCTTACTCTCCGCGTAATTTTTGAATTCAATATACTCGTCGCAGATCTCCAGGTCCTCTTCGTCAAAGCATCCGAGGATATCAACCTTATTGGCTGCCACAATCTGAGGCTTTCTCATCAGCCTGTCGCTGTACTGTACCAGCTCGTCATTGATCTTGTCGAAATCCTCCTTTGGATTTCTTCCTTCGCTTCCTGAAACATCAACTATGTGAACGAGCACCTTCGTGCGTTCAATATGCTTGAGGAAGTAGTGTCCCAGTCCCGCTCCCTCGTGCGCGCCTTCGATAATGCCCGCGATATCGGCCATTACGAAGCTGGAGTCGTAAAGCTCCACAACGCCGAGGTTCGGATCTATGGTTGTGAAATGATAGTTTGCTATCTTTGGTTTAGCGCTGGTTGCAAGGGAAAGCAGCGATGACTTGCCGACGTTAGGAAATCCGACAAGCCCGACATCAGCAATAAGCTTCATCTCGAGAATGACCTGTCTCTCCTTGGCGAATCCTCCCGCCTCGGCAAAGTTTGGCGCCTGACGGGTAGGCGTGGCGAATCTGGCGTTCCCTCTGCCTCCTCTGCCGCCTTTGGCCGCAACAAAAGACTGGCCATGTTCGGTCATGTCCTTCATTATCTTGCCGGAGGCTTCATCGATTATCATAGTGCCTACAGGCACCTTGATAATAAGGTCCTCGCCGTTCTTTCCGAAGCGCTTCTTCTTCATCCCGTTCTGACCGTTCTCAGCTTCATACTTTCTCTTGTATCTGAAGTCCATGAGGGTCCTCAGGTTTTCATCAGCCATGAAAACCACATCGCCGCCCTTGCCGCCGTCTCCGCCGTCCGGGCCGCCTTCCGGAACGAATGGCTCTCTTCTGAACGTAACCGCTCCGTTTCCGCCTTTACCTGATTTAATTATGATTTTTGCTCTGTCTACAAACATCGTGCTGCCTTTTGCGTTTCAGCGCTGAAATAAAAAGCCCCTAACGCGGTTAGGGGCTCGAATAGTTTACGCTTCCTTAGGATATACACTTACCTGCTTACGTTTCTTGTCCATTCTTTCGAATTTAACAGCTCCGTCTACCTTAGCAAATAATGTATCGTCTCCGCCTTTGCCAACGTTGTTGCCAGGGTGGAACTTTGTTCCTCTCTGTCTGACAAGGATGCTGCCGGCGCTTACGAACTGACCATCACCTGTTTTGACGCCCAGACGTTTCGACTCGGAATCACGACCATTCTTCGAGCTTCCTACTCCTTTTTTACTTGCCATGGAATACCTCCTTGTATAATCAAATAAACTCTAGTTTTCTACTTTGCAGCCTTGATGGCTTCGATGATAACAGCCTTGGTAGCCTTTGCGTCGATCTCGATGCCGTTCTTCTCAGCATACTCGATGAGCTCAGCCTTGAGCATCTTCTCAAGCGGCTTTTCCTCAGCAGCTTCTTCTGCAACCTCAGCAGCCTCTACTGCAGGTGCTTCAGCAGCTTCTTCTACAGGTGCCTCAGCAGGCTCTTCCTTCTTAGGCTCAGCCTTTACGCCGGCTACTGAAGTGATTTCAACCAGTGTGTACGGCTGTCTGTGACCCTGCTTCTTTCTGTAATCCTTCTTCGCCTTGTACTTGAAGATGATTACCTTGTCACCCTTACCTGATTCAACAACTTCTCCTTCAACAGTAAGCCCTTCGAGATAAGGAGTTCCAACCTTGATGTCGGATCCTTCTCCGCAAGCGAGGACCTTGTCAAATACTACAGTGTTTCCGGCTTCTGCACTCAGCTTTTCAACTCTCAGCTGGTCGCCGTTCTGTACTTTGTACTGTTTTCCGCCTGTTTCAATGATTGCGTACATTAAATATTTCCTCCTCTAACCAGTCTCGCCTACCGGGGCAGTCCGCCTTTATCGGCGCACATTTAAATAGCCCTGTTCGAGCGGCTCATACTCCGTTACTATACAACAGGTAAAATGCTTTGTAAAGCACTTTTTTTCAATATTTCCAAGGTATTTTAAAAGCACCGGGCATATGTCCGGTGCTTGATTTCAGCTTATTATGACGCTGATCAGTCGATGATCACACCGTCTTCGTCAACGAGCAGTCCATCCGGTCCTGCCAGTTCATCGGACACTTCGTCATCATCCCTTCTGCGGGATGCCGTGAGCATGTCCAGAAGCTGTCCCTGCAGTTCGTCCATGACCTGAGGATTAGTCTCAAGATAAGCCTTGACGTTCTCCCTGCCCTGGCCGATCCTGTCACCCTTGTAGCTGTACCATGATCCTGCCTTCTCAATCAGGCCCGCGTCAACGGCGCAGTCGAGAATGTCGCCGGACTTGGATATGCCTGTACCGTACATGATGTCGAACTCAGCCTGCTTGAACGGAGGCGCCACCTTGTTCTTGACGATCTTGGCTCTTGTTCTGTTGCCGAGCACCTGATCCCCCGCCTTTATGGAATCTATCCTTCTGACATCTATTCTCATTGTTGAGAAGAACTTGAGAGCGCGTCCGCCTGTAGTTGTTTCAGGGTTGCCGAACATGATACCGATCTTCTCACGCAGCTGATTGATGAAGATTATCGTGGTGTTCGTCTTGTTGATGACTCCCGCCAGCTTTCTGAGGGCCTGGGACATCAGTCTCGCCTGAAGGCCTACTGCCGCGTCGCCCATTGCGCCGTCGATCTCATGCTTCGGTACGAGCGCCGCTACCGAGTCGACTACCACTACATCAAGAGCTCCGCTCCTTACAAGCGTTTCAGCTATCTCCAGGGCCTGTTCGCCGTAATCAGGCTGAGCCACAAGCAGTTCATCCACATCAACACCCAGATTGCGGGCGTATTCAGGATCAAGGGCGTGCTCTGCGTCAATGAACGCGGCCTTGCCGCCGTTCTTCTGAGCCTCAGCAATCACATGGAGCGTCAGCGTCGTCTTACCTGATGATTCAGGACCGTATATCTCAACTATACGTCCGCGAGGCACTCCGCCTATGCCTGTAGCCAGGTCAAGGCTCATTGAACCAGTTGAAATAGCTTCTATGTTCAGTCTGGCATTATCGTCGCCCAGTTTCATGACCGCGCCCTTGCCGAACTGCTTTTCTATCTGCGCCATGGCTCCCGCCAGGGCCTTCTCACGCTCTTCGCTGCTTGCGAAGCCTGCATTGTACATACTGTCGTTTTTACCTGCCATGATTACCTCCATTAATCCGTGAACGTTTGTTCTTTAGTTATAATACCCTTATATGAAAGCATTGTCAATACAATATTGAACATTTGTTCTAACAAATCATTAATGTATAATAATTGCAATACTTCCATTTATTGTATTTTAACCGCGCCCTGCCGGATTTGTCAAGCATTATCTGTATATAGTGGAATATCTATTCTATATATTCCTGTAAATCATGTCGAACATGCTCAATACAGCGTGTCTTCTGTTGCGCTGTCTCTCTCTGATCCTGCGGTCGATCTTCCTGCAGATAGTCCTGCCTCCGCACTTCTCGCCCAAGGAAAGACCTATGTAAACAAGTCCGACGTGCTTATCCTCAGTATCACCGTCAGGACCCGCTATTCCGGTAACTGATATGCCTATGTCAGTGCCGGATTTCTGTCTGACGCCGTCGGCCATCTCAATGGCAACCTCTTCGCTGACAGCTCCGTACTTCTCAAGTGTATCGGATTTCACGCCGAGCTCGTCCATTTTAGCCTGGTTGCTGTATGTTACAAGACTTCTGTCAAATACAGATGAAATCCCCGGAATGTCAGTCAGCGCGGCGCCGAACATCCCTCCTGTGCAGGATTCGGCAGCTGATATGGTCAATCCCCCTGACATAAGCATATTACCGACAACTACCGGATATTCATCTCCTTCGGTGCTGTAAATATACTTTCCAACGTATTTTTCGACTTCACGGATCATTTCATCAACCGCGGCTTCAGCCTCAGCATGTGTGGAACGCTTTGACGCCACACGTACTGAACACTCACCGTTCTTCGCGTATGTTGCCAGCGTAGGATCAGTCTGACCGTCTATCAGAGGCAGAAGCGCCGTCTCAAGATCGGACTCTCCTATTCCGAAAGTCCTTATCTCCTTATATACAAGGCTTCCTTCAGTCAGCTCCTCCAGCCACGGAATGACAGAACGCTCGAACATTCTCGTCATCTCCTTAGGAGGTCCCGGCATACAGGCTATCCACTGCCTTCTTCCCTCTTTCTCCCTGTCCAGCGCGAATCCTGGAGCAGTACCGGCGTCATTGAAGAAAACACGGCATCTTGACGGCAGCAGCGCCTGTTTTATGTTGTTTTCCGACATCTCGGCCTTATAGGCCAGAAGTCTGTTCTTTATGAAATCCAGAATATCATCGTGCATAACAAGATGATCGCCCATAACCTGACAGGCGATCTCCTTTGTCATGTCATCCTGAGTAGGCCCAAGACCGCCCGTAGTAAGGACGATATCGCAGTCCTTGAGCGATGTCTCAATCATCTCGGCAAGTCTTACAGGGTTGTCGCCGACTGTGTAATGATACATCACGTCGATGCCTATATCATTCAGGCGGCGCGACAGGAAGACAGTATTCGTATTCGTTATCTCACCGAAGAGTATTTCAGTCCCGACGGTGAGTATTGCAGCTTTCATATGCTAATAAACCTCTCAATGCAAAGGCAGTACTGCCTCAGCTCTTGTTCTTCATTGAAAATACCTGTTTGTTCTTGATGATGTACTCGGCGCCCGACCATATCGTCATCACCAGAGCAGCCCACAGGGCTATCTGATCAAGCGGGCACGGGAACGGAAGAAGACTGCAAGGCCAGTTGTTCAGCATGATGAGCGGAATCGCCACCATCTGGCATACTGTCTTGATCTTTCCTGACCAGCCTGCCGCGATTACGATTCCCTCAGCCGCGGCAACCTGCCTCATTCCGGTGATTATGAACTCACGTCCGAGAATTACTATTACCATCCACGCCGGTATGTCGTCCAGACCGACGAGGCAGATAAACGCAGACATGGTCAGCAGCTTGTCAGCCAGCGGATCCATGAGTTTGCCGAAATTAGTCACGAGATTGTATCTGCGCGCTATCTTTCCGTCCAGCATGTCGGTAAACGCCGCCAGCAGGAACACTATGGTAGCCGCTACTCTGAAGCCCATCATGAGCAGTACTATGAATAGCGGAATAGCGAAAATCCTGCCTATGGTCAGCTGATTCGGCAGATTTTTGTACTTGAAGTCCTTGTTTTCCATTGTCCTAACCTTTCTCCCTTACTGCAGTTCCCGCAAGGTCATAATCAAAAGCATCCTCTATGAGCACGGAAACGAACATTCCGGGCTCCAGTCTCTCATCTCCGGCAGGCGCTCTGAATATAACGGTTCCGTCAATCTCCGGCGCGTCGTATTCGCTCCTGCCTATGTATGTCACAAATTCATCTGTGACATCGTCCACGCTCTCAACAAGCACGTCCAGAACGCGTCCGACCTTCTCTTCGTTGTGTTCTCTCGAAATATCCAGCTGCAGCCGCATTATGCTGTCGGCCCTGGCTTTTTTCACCTCTTCGTCTATCTGATTCTCCATCTCGCCGGCGGCAGTTCCCTCCTCCTGCGAGTAGGCGAATACGCCGAGCCTTTCGAAGCCGGTATCTTCCGCAAAATCAGCGAGCTCCTCAAAGTCCTCCTCGCTCTCGCCCGGGAATCCTGTTATGAACGTTGTTCTTATATGGATGTCCGGGATGGCCTCGCGCAGTCTGTCAATGGTCGACCTGATGGACTGTGAGGTCGACCTGCGCCTCATGGCCTTGAGCACATTATCTGAAACATGCTGGAGCGGAATATCAATGTACTTGCAGATCTTATCCTCCGATGCCATGACCTCGATCAGCTCGTCGGTGATTTTATCCTCATAGCAGTACATTAGCCTTATCCAGCGGAATCCGGCATCCGGATCGTCCCCTCCTATGCGGCAGAGCTTTCTCAGCAGCTCCGGCAGGCAAAGACGGCCGTAAAGGTCTCTGCCGTACTCCGTCAGATCCTGAGCGATCAGAATCAGCTCACGCACTCCTGCCTTTGCGAGGTATTCAGCCTCTTCGAGTATGTTCTCCTGAGGTCTGCTCCTGTACGGTCCTCTGATCTGCGGAATGACGCAGTACGCGCAGCAGTTGCTGCATCCCTCAGCGATGCGCAGTGTGGCTGAATAGTGAGTGTCAGGAAGTTTTCTGCTGCTGAACTCGTTGAAGCAGTCGGGAGCGTCGCTTCTGTACATCTTCTGCCCGCTCTCGAATATGTCCGGGAGCTTCTCGTAGTCGTTAACCCCGAGTATGTAGTCGATCTCCGGAATCTCTTCGGCAAGCTGCGGCCCGTAACGCTGAGTCAGGCAGCCGCTTACGACGAGTTTCGGCTTTGAGGGCAGTCTGGTCATGTCAAAAATCGCGTCTATGGACTCGACTTTAGCGTCATTGATAAAGCCGCATGTGTTTACAAGTACAACATCGGCCTCATCGGGACTTGATACTACCGTGCCACCCGCTTCTTCCCATATGCCTCCGATGCCCTCGGAATCGTTGAAATTCTTAGGGCATCCAAGTGTTTCTATGTATAACTTGCTGTATTTCATTCTTTCATGTTCTCAAGGTCCGCCTTTGAGATGAGGACCTGACGCGGTCTGCTTCCGTCAGCAGGTCCGACGACCTGTCTGTCCTCCATCATGTCTATGATGCGTGCGGCCCTGTTGTATCCTATTCTGAATCTTCTCTGCAGCATTGATACGGACGCGCTGCCCTGATCCACTACAAGCTCGATGGCGTCAGGCAGAAGCTCGTCTTCAAAGTCCCTGTTGCCTTTTTCTGCATCCGGTGTGTTGGCTCTTTCGATTGTATCCAGAACATCGGCCTCGGCGGCTTCATCCACCTCGCCCTGCTGCTGAGTGTACTGTATCAGTTTCTTCACCTCTTCATCGGAAATGAAGTTGCCCTGTATTCTCGTCGGTTTGGTGCTTCCAATCGGCGCGAACAGCATGTCGCCGTTTCCTACGAGCTTCTCGGCTCCTACTCCGTCGAGTATTGTTCTGGAGTCAACCTGTGAAGTTACAGCAAAGGCAATACGTGAAGGTATGTTCGCCTTGATCAGACCCGTGATAACGTTTACGGATGGCCTCTGAGTAGCGACAACGAGGTGCATTCCGGCTGCTCTCGCCTTCTGTGCCAGTCTGCATATGGACTCCTCGACCTGTGAGGATGATACCATCATCAGATCTGCCAGCTCGTCGATTATTATGACGACCTGCGGCATAGGACCGTCCACTTCTCCGTTACGCACGGAGTTCTTCTGCTTCGCCTTGAGCCTGTTGAACCCCTTGAAGTCCCTGACTCCGTTCTCAGCGAATCTCTTGTAACGCTCATCCATCTCAGCAACGGCCCAGTTGAGGGCTGCTGCTGCCTTTGCGGCATCCGTAACTACAGGGATGAGAAGATGCGGTATCCCGTTGTAGTTTGACAGTTCGACCATCTTAGGGTCGATAAGAACCATCTTGACCTCATCAGGACGCGCCTTGTAGAGAATACTCGCAATTATGCTGTTTATGCATACGGACTTACCTGAACCGGTAGCGCCCGCAATGAGCAGATGCGGCATCTTCGCCAGATCGGCAACTATTGCTTTGCCGCCGATGTCTTTTCCTACTGCGAAAGTTATCTTTGAATCGGATTTCTGGAATTCATCTGACTCTATTATTTCACGTATCGTTACGATGTTGGATTTAGCGTTCTCAATCTCGATTCCAACGGCGTCCTTGCCCGGAATCGGAGCCTCGATTCTGATGCTCTTGGCCTTCATGTTGAGAGCGATATCATCGTTAAGATTCTTTATTCTCGAAACCTTGACGCCGCTTTCAGGATGAACCTCATATCTTGTAACAGTAGGTCCCTGAACGACGTTTGTAACAGTCGTGGCTATTCCGAAGCTCTCGAGTGTGTCCTCCAGAAGCTGCGCCTTGTATCTGAGCTCGCTTTCGCTTGCCAGAGCCTTGGATTTTGACGGCTTATTCAGCAGATCTATCGAAGGAAATTCGTAATCAGCGTAATTCTCTGAAGGAAGGAAGTCCGCGCTGTCGAGTCTGCTGTTAGCCGCTTCCGACTTGGTCATCTTCTGAACAGGTTCCGGTACTTCCTTAGGAGCAGCATCCGGGCTTCCCGCTCCTATTATCTCAGGACCCGGCTGACTCTTCTTTGGTCTTGCTCCCGGACCGCGCTTCACCTCCGGCTTACCGGACGGATCCTCGGCCATGTATCCCATGATCTTCTTCTGACCTGCGGTCATTCCTGAAGTCATAGGCTTGCCCGCGCTCATCTCCAGAGCATCCTTTTCCTCTGCCCTCTGGCGCTCACGCTCTTTGGCCCTCTCCTCCTTCTCGAGCAGGTGACGCGTTCTGCGCACCTTGAAGCCCTCAAAGAATCTGGCTACCGGCGTGTTTATGAGCAGCAGCAGGAACACGAATATTATTACAAAAGCGACAATATAGAGTCCCGCGACGCCCATGAAATGCGTTATCAGTCCGCCGACTCCCATGCCGAATACGCCGCCTCCGTTTAAGGCGACTCCGTCATTGAAGCACTTGGAGAATCCTCCCCATGAACCGCCTGCCGCGATGTCATCCATGAATCTGGCCGCGTTGACAAGATCTATGGCCAGATATATGACCACGAGATAAATAATGGATTTTATGCCTATATGAATCGTTTTCTTCAGGAACAGCAGCACTCCGTAGACAATGAAATAGTAAGGCAGGAAGAACGCCACGAATCCGAAGACTCCCTTAAGCGCCTTGCTGATGCCTTCACCAAATGTTCCGGCAGCGTGCGTCTGAAGAGCCACTATCAGGAACACGCCGAGGGCTACGACTATTATTCCCAGAATCTCATCCTTGAGCTGAGCCTTTGCCTCCAGCCTCATCTCCATCTTCTGGACTGCTTTCTGCACTTCAGGAGAAGCTTCCGCTCTCTTCTTTGAAGCGCTGCTTGTTTTTTTGTTTTTGCTTCCCGGAGGTCTCCCCGGGCCCCTTTTCTTTTCTGCCATTATTACCTCTTATCCTACAGAGCTATAAGTGAATATCCCAGTACGGCCGCCGCGACGAGCCATACGTAAATTGAAAAACCGACAAGTCTCTTGCTTGTAACAACTTTGATCATCGCCTTGATGGCAACTATTCCGGAAATCGCCGCCAGAATCACACCTACGATTATCGGTCCGATCATCGCCGCGTCCGCACCTTCAGCAAACGCTTTCGGCGCCTCAAGAATTACAGACCCCAGAATTGAAGGGATCGAAATCAGGAACGCGAATTCAACGGCGAACTCTCTTTTGAGTCCGGCAATCAGTCCTCCGAACAGCGTGGAACCTGATCTGGAAACACCCGGGCATATGGCTATACCCTGCATGATGCCGATGAATATAGCGTGTCTCCACTTCATCTCCATAGGTCCCTTGTCGCTCCTGCCCATTCTCTCGGCAACGAGAAGAATGCAGCCGGTGAATATAAGGCCGATCGCTATTGAAACCAGCGACGCGTAAAGACCCTCGAAGAAATCCTCAAAGAGAAGTCCTATTATCGCCGTAGGTATGGTCGCAACTATTATCATGAAACCCATGCGCCTCATAGGGCTTGAGTTGATTCTCAGGCCTTTGCCGGTGCAAATATCCTTTATCGTCGCTATCAGCTCCAGTATCAGAGCCCATATGTCCTTACGGTAAATGATGAATACCGATACCAGAGTACCGACGTGCATCATGACCGTGAAAAGAAGTACACTGTCGGATTCCACACCGAAAAAGTACTGCAGAAGAGCCAGGTGCCCGCTGCTGCTTATCGGAAGAAACTCCGCCAGTCCCTGTACTATACCGAGTATAACTGCCTGTAAATACGTCATAATTGTCTCCTCGATTCCATTCTTATACAGAATATAGTATAGCACAACACCACAACAATTTGTATATATAATTATTAAGCCACACATTATTTGGTGCATGTGTGGCTTGTTGTTTTATCCCATTGTATATTCTATTGTGCTGGTTCGTCGTCCCTTGTGCACCATCAGTTTGGAAGGTATGCTGTCCCGGAGTATCTGGACGTGGGATATTATGCCTATGAAGCTGTCCGAACCTCCCCTTATGCTCTCAAGAACCTCCAGGGCATCGCCTATGGAACTCTCGTCAAGGGAACCGAAACCCTCATCTATGAACATGCCTTCGATGTTTATTCCGTCCGTCCTTGCTATGGTTGACATACCAATGGACAGCGCGAGCGATACTAGGAACTTCTCACCTCCTGAAAGGGATCCCGCAGGTCTGAGGGCGTCTGAATCGCTGAAGCTGTCCATTACAGCCAGATCCAGGCCTTTCTTTCTCGACCCGCTCGTTCCTTCTTCCGTGCGCACCAGACAATATCGCCCTCCATGTACCTTGGCAAGCATCTCATTGGCAGCATAGACAACCTGATCGAACATTACGCCGAGGACATATCTCTTCAGTCCGACGCCTCTGTCACCCCTCAGCTGCAGGGCAAAGGCAAGGGCGTCCTCTGATTCTGATATCCGTGAACTGAACTTATTCCAGTCTCCGGTCAGTTCTTCGTGCATCTTCTTCAGTCTTTCAGCATCCGCTCCCAGACTTCCTTTCTCACGCTGATATTCCGCGACAGCTCTGTCGATTTCCTTAAGTCCCTTCTCTATCTCATCAGCGTCCGGTTCCTCTTCCCTTCCGGATTCCTCGATGAGCGTTCTGCGGACGTTCGCCAGTTCATCTTCAGCCCCGGATGCTTCCTCAGCGGCTTTATCTCTCGCCGTACGCGCCTCGGCCAGGCTTATCCTGTTCTCCCCGGCCGCGTCAGTCAGTTCCGTGAGTTTTTTGTCGAAGGCGCTGATCTCATCATCAATCTTTTTGATTCTGCTTTTCAGAGCTGCGAGACTGTCTATTCCTTCGATCATCCCCGCCTTGCTGTCGGCGAGCGCTTTCTCCGCGCCGACTCTTGTTTTTTCAGCTTCTGATCTGCTTTCGAAAGCAGCATTTTTGTCTTCTCGGGCCTTCTCCGTGTTTTTTCTGGCCTTTTCCCACTCTTCACGCTTTCTCTTAAGAGCTTCGTATTTCTCGTCAACCTGCGCGCTGCTTACGTCGTCTTCTCCTGACTCGGCAGGTTTCGGGTGATGGGTGCTGCCGCATACGGGACAAGCTTCTCCGTCCTTAAGATCGGCAGCGAGCCTTCCTGCCGCCCCTCTTGCAAAGGCACCAAGAACTTCCTTATGCTCTCTGTCAGCGTCATCATATGCCGAGAGTGCCTTGTTTTCTCTTTTTACCGCCCTGTCGAGCTTTTTTTCAGATTCTTCCGCGTCAGAGCACGCCTTGCGCCAGATCTTATCCGCATTGTCAAAGGCTGCCTTCACCTTCTCTATATTTGCGTAAATCTCTGTTTTAGCTTCCAGCGCGGCCTTTTCCCTGTTTAAGGCCTCCTTGTCCTCTTCTCTGCTTTTGTGCTCTCTGAGGCTGTTTTCAGCCTTCTCAAGCTCATCCGAGCGCAAGGAGACTTCCTCTTCAGCTTTCTTTACAGCATTCTGACGTCTGTTGACCGTTGTTTTCAGTTCCTCGATTTTTCCGGCAATCTCTCTGTCAGCGAGAAGTCTGCTTCGTCTTGTATCGTAATCAGCACCGGCATAGGCTTCCTCAAGCTCTTTCAATTTCTGCTCAGTTTCTTCTATTTTCAGGCCGAGTCCTTCCAGATCGTCACAGTTTTCACTTCCGAGTATGCTGACAACCTTATCCTTCAGCGCATTTAACTCGTCATGCTCGGCTTTAACCTTATCATGGTATCTGCGGGCAGCCTTTTCCCATCTTCCGGCTCCGAATATTTCAGTAAGGATTTCCCCCTTCTGGCCGGAATCCGATTCAAGAAACTTCTCGAACTTGCCCTGAGGCAGAATAATTACCTGAGTGAACTGATCATAGTTGAGGCCTATGAGCTGTTCGGCAATGCGCGGCATCTCGCTCTTGTTGAGTTTCTCCCTGACAGGCATGAAACGCCCGTCTTCATCCATTCTGCTTATCTGCTGTTTTTCAGAAAGGTTGACTCTCTTTTTCTCAAGACGGCGTTCGAACTTATAGATGTTCCCGCCCGCCTCGAAAACGAATTCAATGAATGTATCGTCTTCGGGCCTGCACCTGTTGCATCTCATTGACGCGAAGTCATTTCTCAGACCGCCGCTTGCTTTCCCGTACAGAGCCAGCGTCATGGCATCCAGAATCATGGTCTTGCCGCTGCCCGTGTCACCGCAAATCAGCAGGAGGCCTTTTGATGAAAGTTCCTCGAAATCGATATGTTCTCTTCCCGCATAAGGCCCGAAAGCCTGAAAGTCAAGTGTCAAAGGCCTCATTGCAGTTCCTCCTCCTCTTCCTCATAGGCTTCCATAAACAGTTTCATCTGTTCATCGTCGGGTTCAGTTCCTATAACATCCATGCAGAAGCTCCTGAAAATTGACGCAGGATCGCTGCCTGCGCGCTTCAGATCTTCAGCGGTTATTGTTGCCTTTGCGCCGCCTTCATCGTAAGTAAGGCCGCGCCCCTCAAGAATGTTCGGGTAGACGCCGCGAAGAGCAAGCATGGTCTCTGTACCCAGAAATCTATCAGTCAGCTCAACGCGTACATAGCCGTTTTTCACTTCATCGGGCACATCAGCCTTCATTATTTCATCAAGAGTTCCCTTCAGAGTGTTCCTCTCATGAAGCAGCTTCAGCGGTACGATCCGCCTGCTCATGTCCGCTGTGTCGATTATCGTGACCGACTTCTCCTGTTTTTCCTCTCTGCCGAATGAGTACGGCATCGGCGTTCCGCTGTACCTTATGTTTTCCGCGATATCCTGCGGCTTGTGTATGTGTCCCAGGGCGACGTAGTCAAAACCCTCGAACACGTCAGCGGAAACGGCAGACGCAAAACCAATCTCTGCCGTCCTGTCGCTTACGGATGTCTCGGCGTTCATAATGAAAGCATGTGTCACGAGAATGTTTTTCTTCGACCTGTCCATGTCCTCCCTTATGGAGTCACATATGACTCTCAGTGCAGATTCCGCGTTCGTGATCTCTTCCGCCCTATCCGGGAACTCATATCTCACTCTGGATGTATCCGCCCATGGCAGCATGTAGATGTCTGCGTCGTCAAACTCCGCCTTCATGACAGGCCTTGTGAGTGTCCCCGCTATGTAAAGGCCTGAACCGGCAAGCAGCCTGCTGCACTGGGACAGTCTTTCGGCTCCGTCGTGATTTCCCGCAATGACAACAGTCTTTGCCCCGTCGCCGGAGCAAAGACCTGTTACCGCGTCATCATATAGTTTTATCGCATCGCCGCTGACATTGGCCCTGTCAAAAACATCGCCCGCTATCAGCACGACATCAATTTTCTCTTCTCTGACGATCTCTCTGATCTGACTGATGAAGAAAATCTGGTCTTCGGATATGTCGACACCGTTTACAAGCATTCCGAGATGCCAGTCGGAAGTGTGAAGAATTTTCATTCCGTTTCCCTTTTCTCCTCTCCAAGTATCCCCATTATCTGTCTCTTGTAGTCCATGAACTCGTCGGTAAGATCGTAACCGTGTCTATCGCTCCTCGGCGTCTTGATCCTTACTTCCGATTTGATTTCACCGGGTCTGCCGGTCATGATGTAGATACGGTCAGACAACAGTATCGCCTCATTGATGTCATGGGTGATGAATACCGTCGTCAGGTTTATCTTCTCCATGACGTCCAGATACCAGCGGTGTATCCTGCCTTTGGTTATAGTATCAAGGGCGGAGAACGGTTCGTCAAGCAAAGCTACGTTATCCGAGAAAAGATATGTTCTCAGAAGCGCTGCTCTCTGCCTCATTCCGCCGGAAAGCTGCTTTGGATACATCTTTTGCGTTCCCTCAAGGCCAAACTCTTCGAAGTACTCCGAGGCCCTGGCCCTGGCTTCATCACGGGGCATGCCGCGGATGATAAGAGGCAGTGCCACATTGTCCTCAATTGTCTTGTACGGCAAAAGCAGGTCCTTCTGGAGCATGTAGCTTATGCGTCCGGTAGTGCCTGTAATGTCCTCACCGTCGAGCATGACCCTGCCTGAGACAGGAGTGTATATTCCGGAAATGCAGTTGAAGAGCGTGGTCTTGCCGCTGCCTGAAACTCCAAGCAGGCACACCAGCTCTCCCTGATCAACCGAGATTGATATGTCCCGGATGATCGTTTCGCTTCCGAACTTCATTGTTATGTTCTGTGTTTCGAGTTTATGCATGTCCCGAATCGCTTTCCCCCTCTATCTTACAGGAAGATAATCATTGGTGAAACCGGTGTCCATAGGAATCTCCGCGTCAGCCAGTCCCTTCTCATTGATGAACTGATAGAACCCGTTCCAGCGGTTTGCGTCAATCACGCCCCACTGTGAAGCTTCAGCCGTATACTGGTCGGCCAGATACTTCTGGCTTGCCTTTGCGAGCTCCGGATCGATCTCAGGATTTGCTTCAACTAGTATCTCAGCTGCTTCTTCAGGATTCTCTATGGCGTATTCATATCCCTTTGACAATGCGTCAAGGAATTTCTTCGCTGTATCAGGGTTGTCCGCGAGGAACTCATCATTTGCGATGATGACCGGTGAATAGTAGTCAAAAGCGTCGTCTATGTCTTTGAACGCGAAGTAGTTGATGTCAAAGTCATCGAGTTCAGCTTTGATTCCTGCCCATCCGTAGTAAACCCAGATGCTATCGACCTGCTTGTTCTTCAGCGCCGCAACTTCGTCGTCGATTGTCTCCGGTATCATTTCAACTTTGCTGAAATCTCCGCCGTCTGCCTCGACGCAATCCTTGAGTATCGCCTGCTCGATAGGCAGCTCCCATGTGGCGTATGAGTGGCCCTCCATCTCCTTAGGGCTTGTGATTCCAAGATCCTTTCCGGACATTATTCCCGACAGGTTGTGCTGCAGTACCGCCGCGACCGCGGTCAGCGGAATGGTCTTTTTCTCACCCGCAAAAGCAGGAACGAGGTAGTCCTGGAACGAAACGCCGAACTGGGCCTTTCCTGAAGCTACCATGGTTTCAGCACCGTTGTCAGGCGGCTGAACGACCTCAACTTCCAGTCCTGCATCATCAAAGTAACCGAGTTTATCCGCCACGTAGACTCCCGTGTGATTTGTGTTTGGAGTCCAGTCAAGCACGAAAGTCAGCTTCGTAGGATCTGTCGGTCCGTTTTCATCGCTCTGCTCCGAATTTCCGCAGGCGGCCAGACCGAATACGATCATTGCTGCCGCTGCTGCAAATGCTGTTATTTTCTTAAACATGTTTATTGTCCTCCCTTTTTTCTGTCTGATACTTCATCTGCCCTCTCCCAAGGCATGCACTTCTTCTGAAGCACACTGACCAGCCAGATGAGAATCAGGCTGATTATTGAGATGAGGAATATGACCGCGAACATCTTGTCGTACGCGAATGATTTTTTGACTCTCGTCATGTAAACGCCCAGTCCTGCGAATCCTCCCAGCCACTCGGCAAGAACCGCTCCCACTACAGCGTAGGCAACGGTTATCCTGAGTCCTGAGAAGAAATTAGGAAGCGCGTTGAAAAATTTGATGTGCCTGAATATCTGCCACCTGCTGGCTCCCATGGATCTCATCAGATTGATGGCGTCCTTGTCCGCTGACCTGAATCCGTCCAGAACCCCGATGACTATCGGAAAGAAAGTAATCAGGATGATGAGTATGATCTTAGGCATCATCTTGTATCCGAACCAGAGCACCAGCAGAGGCGCTATGGCCACAGCAGGTATCGTCTGTGTCAGGACTATGAGCGGATACATGGCCTTGTATGCGGGATCCCATCTGTCCATCAGGACCGCTGCAGCGTACCCTATTGCAACGCCCATCAATGTTCCGAGAACCGTCTCAAGAAGTGTGACCTTGAGGTGTGACATTAGCAGTCCGAAATCATTTATGAACGCCTCAACTGTCTGCGCCGGTGACGGCAGCATGTAGTTCGGCACGACTTCAAACAGCGACAGGCATTCCCAAAGGACCAGTATGGCCAGAAGCGTCGCTATCGGGTATATGTTATTCGTGATACTTGCCAATCTTCTTTTCAATGGAAAGTACCTCTCCTTCAGGCTTGTAACTGACCTTGATGTATGCCGCGACAGAAGGCGCTCCCGCCTTGATCGCGATGTACTGGCAGTTCTTGACTATATCCATCAGTTCGTCGTATGGACCCTCTATAGTCGTCTCAAAAGGTCCGACGTAATAGTTGTAACCCTGCTCCGCAATGTACGCGATAACCTCATCTACAATGCGGCAGAGTTCCTCGTCATCAGGTGCCTGAGGCAGTGACTGAATTGCTACACTTGCTTCCATTTAAGCTTTCTCCTTTCTTTACGCGTCTGCTTTTGCTTTAAGCAAAAACAAACGCTCCCATTAAAAGGAGCGTTCAGAATTCTTGTTATTCTGCTTCCCTACGCCGGTATTATCCGGGTCAGGTATTGAGGGTATCCGGGCGTTCCCGGGCTCTCAGCTTTCGCTCCCCTAGCTTTCTTTGTCAGTATATCATCTGTTTTTACTTAGCGCAACTGTCTCCGTCAAGCAGCTCTGAGTACTTGCAGCACTCTCCGGCGTACGGACAGCCGACGCATTTATTCCCCTTTTTCTTTTCCCTGACAATATATCTCACCGCAAAGAATACGACCGCAATGACTGCTATTATCGCTATGATTGTTACTGCCATATAATCAACCCCTTTCTGTTGCCTTTGCAGCAAACTCTATGCCGCGCTGGCCGCTGCGTCTGCGTGAAGCGTGTACTTCTCAACGAAGTGAGCGCGGATCTTTCTTGAAATCATTATTACTATGAAGATCATGACCAGAATCGCTATCGCGCCCGGAACAAATCCCGCTGCCAGATGTCCTGCAACGACCAGAGTTCCAATCTGGTTGATCAGGAATGCGAGAGTGTAGCCTGTGCACATCTGAAGTCCTATTGCGCTCCAGAGCCAGCCTTTGCTCTGCATCTCTGAGTTCATTGCGCCTATTGCCGCGAAGCATGGCGGAGTGAACAGATTGAAGAAGAGGAATGCCATCGCGCTTACTCCGGTCAGACCCATTGTCATGGCTACTGTATTGGCGTCGCCTGTCATTGCCAGTTCTTCAGTATCGATGAATCTGGTAAGTCCGTATACTACGGCGAGTGTTCCTACAACATTCTCCTTGGCGATGAATCCTGTGACTGCCGCTGCCGCCAGTTGCCATGCTCCGAATCCCAGAGGAATCAGCAGGAACGCGAACGGTGTCGCTATGGTTGCCAGGATCGAAGTGTCTTCCATTCCTTCAGGCACAACCTGGAACTTCCAGTTGAATGACTGCATGAGAGTAACGACCAGATTGCATACGAGTATGATAGTCGCTGCCTTGATGATGTATGCCTTTGCGCGTTCCATCATTGACCAGAACGCTCTCTTCAGGCTTGGCGCTTTCCACTTAGGCAGTTCCATGATGAAGAACGACTTTCTGTATTTTGCTCCTGTTACAGCCTTTACGAGAAGTGCGCCGAGGAATATGAGCATCAGTCCTGAGAAGTAGCTGACGAAAGTAACCCAGCCTGCTCCGGCGAAGAACGCTCCGGCGAAGAGCGCGATTACAGGAATCTTTGCTCCGCATGGGATGAATGTTGTCAGCATTGCAGTCGCTCTTCTCTCACGCTCGTCCCTGATTGTTCTTGATGCCATGATTCCCGGAACGCCGCATCCTGTGCCGACGATGATCGGAATTATGGATTTTCCTGAGAGTCCGACTCTCTTGAAGATCGGGTCAAGCACAGCGCTCACGCGGGCCATGTATCCGCAGTCTTCCAGAAGAGCGATCAGGAAGAACATTACCATGATCAGAGGAAGGAATCCTACTACGGCGCCGACGCCTCCGATAATTCCTCCGCCAATGATTGTTGTGAGAACTGCAGGGCTGTTTTCCATGGCTCCTTCCACGAATCCCTGGAACGTCTCGATCCATCCGACGAGCCAGTCAGCGATCCATGTTCCCAGATAAGTCTGTGAGATGGCGAATACGCACCACATTACCGCTGCGAAGATAAGTATGCCCGCTACAGGGTTTGTAAGAACATTGTCGAGCTTGTCAGACTTTGTAGTTTCGCTGGATACTATTTTTCTTGTCTCTACCGCTTTAACGATATCGTTTACGAACGCAAAACGCTTTCTGTCCTCAGCGTCTACAGCAGCCTTGTCTGTCAGATCTATGTCCGCCTGCACGTAAGGCGCTTTCTGGCCTTTGCCGTCCAGAGCGATCGCGGCCTTCGCTACTTCCGCGACGCCGCTGTCGTTTTTATTGGTAGATACTGTTGTAATTACCGGGCAGCCCAGCTTTTCCGCAAGCCCGGCAACATCTATCGTTGTTCCTTCTTTCTCGTTTATGTCGCTCTTGTTGAGCGCGACAACAACAGGAATACCCAGTTCCAGAAGCTGTGTGGTGAAGAACAGGCTCCTGCTGAGATTTGTGGCGTCTACTATGTTGATAATAGCGTCCGGATGCTCGTCTCTGACGAACTCACTCGTGATGCTTTCTTCAGGCGTGAACGGTGACATTGAGTAGGCTCCCGGAAGGTCCACGGCGGTTATGTTCTTACCGCCTGTGTATGAGCTGTCAAATGGAGCTTCCTTCTTTCCGACTGTAACGCCGCCCCAATTGCCGACTCTCTCATTTTCACCCGTCATCAAATTGTACATTGTTGTTTTACCGCTGTTCGGATTACCGGCAAAAGCAATTCTCATATCTTTTTCCTCCTTCTATGAACGAAGTGTATTATTTTCTTCCTCAAGCTCTACTGCCGCGGCCAGAAGTTTGTCTAAACTGTATCTTCCGTCTTTGATGGCGACAACGCAGCCCTTTTTCTTCTTTGATATGAGTGTTACCGGTTCTCCGGAATAGCACCCGAGTCTGAAGAGGAATGCTGTCATCTCATCATCGTCTGTGTTTATTTCCTTGACTATATAAGTCTTGCCTACATCGGCTTCCAGCAAATTCATTTTCTCTGCCTCCATAAACATTTGCACCCTATATCCTCCTTCATTGATCCACATAGGTCATTCGGTTTTGTCTCAGCGGGTTAGATGAAGCTAATTATTGTTAGTCCTTACTAACCCATATATAATTGTAGTTAGACTCACCTAACTTGTCAACCCTTTTCTTCTCTACAAATAAAAATGGCCGTCATCTGACGGCCACTTCGAACAACCCGTGCCGGTTGCAGTAATAATACAGTCGTTTCGTCAGCCTGATCTTAAATCGGGCTTCCGCCGGACCTTCCGGGTAAAGCTTTCTTATCTCGCACCCGTCGTCCTGCACGGATGCGATAAACGAAATGTAATGCGTTTTAGTCATCTCATGATTGATTATCACAAAGTACTCGTCCTCTACTTTTTCAACGCTTACGGAATGCATATCATCCGCTGTCTCTGCCTCCAGTACAGGAAGCGTTATACCGCAGCAGCTTATGACTGCCTCACCCGTTGCGTAAATCACGTTTCCGCATACCGGACATACATACAGTCCGGCCCTGAGCATGTTGGACACTTTATTTGTGTTGATCACATCCTCACCTGAAAACAGTTCTATTACAGAAACCCCCAGCGCCTCAGCAAGAGGTTCAATGAGCGTGATATCCGGATAGCCGCGTCCTGTCTCCCATTTGGAGACCGCCTTGTCGCTGACATTCATAATCTCCGCCAGCTGCTGCTGTGTTATTCTTTTCTCTTCGCGCAGGCGCTTTATCATCGCGCCGGTAACATATTGGTTCATGTTCGTTTCCTCCTTACGCGATAACATTACTACGCCCATGCAAAGGCAGCAACCTACGCTCCGTAGAGCGCTATATTTTCAAGAAATGCTCTGGCCTCTTCTGCGCCGCCGCAGGATCGGAAGCTTTCGGATATTTTAGTAGCATTGTTTTTATATTCCGGTTCATAAATAATCTGCTGCAAAGCCTGCAAAATATCCTCCTCAGAAATCGACTTCAGTCTGACACCGCCGCCGAGCTCTTCAACCCGTTTTGCCACAGCGTCCTGCTCCGGAGTCTGCGGGAACAGAATCAGGGGAACCTGATAATACAGGCCTTCCGAAGCGGAATTCATCCCGCAATGGGTTATGAACGCGTCAGCAATGGAGAGAACCGCCATCTGGTCCACTGACTCGTAGATTTGAATGTTATCCGGGAGATTGTCAAAGCGCTCAGGATTTGTTCCCATGGATATGACAACCTGCCAGTCCGTCTGGCCCAGCGCATTTATGCAGTTACGGTAGAACTCCCTGTTTTGATTGACCGTTCCCATGGAGATGTAAACAAGCTTATCCGACGTCTTTTCCATGGGCTCGACGACAGGTCTGATGGACGGCCCTATGAAATGATACCTGTCGGAGAATGTATCTGAACACGGCTGAAAGTACTTCGACGTGTATACGATGGTGTTTGTATCATTATCATTCTGCACTATCTCAAGCAGGTTCTTCACAGGATAACCCTTTTCACGAAGACGTTTCAGCTGTTTATTGATTCGCGGCATTGCCGTCAGCATCCTGACGATATCCCACGCGCTCTCCTGCATGTATTTTGCGGAGTACTTATTGAAAGCGAAGGTCGTAGTTGATGAGACATATGGGAGGCCGTGTTTCATTGCCGCAAGCTTGCCCCAGAAGGCGACGGAGTCAGAGACAACCACATCCGGTTTGATTTCATCGACAAATCGACTGGTCATTTCATCAAGGGCTAGAGTTGATGATACCAGCAATTCTGTCGCGTACACTTTGTCCTTCCCCACACGATCCGCATTCCCCTTATCTTCCATCTCAAAATCATAACCGTCACAGCCTATGAATGATGCTCCGGCATTCTCGATTTTTTCCCTGAATTCCTCGAAAGAGAAATACCAGACCTGGTGCCCGGCTTCAGTCAGCGTCTTGACAAGTCCGAGCGTAGGATTGGTATGTCCGTGTGCCGGTATGCAAAACCATGCGATTTTCACTTGCTCTCACCACCTTTATCTTCTGCAAATGCTATGGAAAAGAGTTCTGAAAAAGAGCCCTTATTTGGAATTGCGATTCCCCTTTCTTCATCACCGAGAAGAAGCAATGTGTCTCCAGGTTTTATGTCAAAAATAGTCCTCGCCTGTTTGGGAATCACAATCTGTCCCTTCTCTCCTACTGTAGCAGTCCATGCGTATTTTCCTTTTGGTACTGTCATATTGCTACTCCTGTATAAGTAATCTGTAAGTATGATTTGTGTAACTTATCATACTCTCTGACTAACGAAAGGTCAACACGGCATTAAAAAAGGTGGAGATAACAAGAAAGCGTATGCTTCGACTCCCGCCACACATCTATACGATAACAAACGAGGGCCCGTTGGACCCTCGTTGTTATCATGGTGGAGATGATGGGAATCGAACCCATGTCCGAAAGCATTTTCACCGAAATTTCTCCGAGCGCAGTTTCCGATTTGAGATTCGCCCTTCTGACCGTCCGGAAACGAACTGAGAGAAGGACTATCCCGTTAGTCCCTTACGCGGCCGGGATCACGCGCAAGGTTTTCCTGCATGTTTGACGTCCGACACTCTGCCTGCAGGTGAACAGAGGCGGACGCGCGGGGCAGAACTAAGCTGCCAGTGCGAAGTTGTTGTTAGTTTTTGCGTTTATCTTTAACGGCCCTTTTTTACGAAGACTGGGCGACTTCGGCTCGCTTATCCGGTTTCCACACCCCCGTCGAAACCAGTGCATCCCCGTGTATTCAATTGTCGTGCGCTATGCGCTATAATCTCTCTTCTGATCTGTCGACAGCCTTCTCCTCGTACTCGGCTCTTACATCCTCGATTTCCTTGCCGAGCTCGTCGATGCTGTCCCTGAGTTCCTGCATCTTGTCGCAGAACTCGATCAGAGCCTCATCCTCAAGCTTGCCTTCCTGGTACTGTTTGAAAACATACTCAGAAAGCTTCTTCTTGACGATAGTGTACTCGTTCTTCAGCTCGCTTCTTTCGCCTTTGAGCTTGTTGATTTCTCTCATTTCGGCAGCTTTGCTCGCTGCGTTAGTCGCTGTCGATGTGGCGGCTTTTCCCAATCTGTCTAAAAAACTCTGCATTATTTCCTCCTTGCCTGCTGCATCCTTCTGTCTGCGTCACGCTTGGCTATATCGCGTCTCTTGTCGTAATTCTTCTTTCCTCTGGCAACAGCAAGCTCAATCTTGGCTTTGCCGCGGTCGTTAATATACATCCTGAGGGGCACTAAAGTCAAGCCGTCCTGTGTGGTATATCCTATAAGCTTCCTTATCTCCCTCTTGTGGAGCAAAAGCCTTCTGGGCCTGAGCGGGTCGACATTGAATCTGTTGCCCTCCTCATAGGGACTGATGTTCATTCCGAGAACAAATACCTCTCCTCCGCGTATTCTGGCGTAACTCTCCTTGATGCTCACCTTGCCCTGACGTACGGATTTGATCTCCGTCCCCGTCAGTTCTATTCCGGCTTCGTACGTTTCATCTATGAAATAGTCGTGCCTTGCTTTTTTATTATTTGCTACAAGTTTCATTATCTCTAAAGCGTCGTTATCTCATTGAAAGGATACAGCCTTACAAAAGCCTTGCCGACCACAGCCTCCTCCGAAACCATTCCGACGGATTCGGACCTGCTGTCACAGCTGACTGATCTGTGATCTCCCATCGCGAAGATCTCATCTTCACCTACCGTAAAGGACTTGCCGTTCGGATAGTTTCTGAAAACCGGATCTTCATCATATATGTAATCCTCGTTCAGAACCTCACCGTTCCTGTACACCTGATCGCCTTCAAAGGAAATGACGTCTCCCTCTACTCCTATTACTCTTTTTATAAGCAGCTTGGTGCCGCTGGCATCCTCGTTTGGAAGCTCGGATCTGAAGACGATGATGTCTCCCTGTTCAGGATGATCCTTGAACTTATAGGCCAGCTTGTTCACGAAGAGATAATTGTTCTCCTGAAGGGTGTCGAGCATGGACTCTTCCTTTACGATCGTAGGCTTAATTACCGCGGTTATCGCTAGTACGATAACAACTGCGATTATGATGTCCTTGATCAGGTCCTTCAGGAAACTGCCCTTCTTCGCAGGCTTCTTCACCTCCGGCTCACTGCCTTCCATGTTGTTGTAATTGTCAAATTCATTCATGTCAGATACTTATCCTTTTATCTCGTCCCACACTCTCTGAAACTCCGAAGGTACTGGAACGGTTATCTCTTTGTTTCTAAGACCGCCAAGAGCATCATACTCTTCCGGTATATCTGCAAAGGCAAGACGGCCCGCGTGGAGCAGCTGCGTGGTTACTCCCAGCTTTCTGAGCCTGTCGTTGGCCCTGCGTCCCGCGGCAGTCGCGGCGTACTTGGAATCACCGGCCAGCGGGTAGCCTTTGCCTGCCATGTGCACTCTTATCTGGTGGGTCCGCCCGGTTATGAGGTTTACCTCCACTACGGAGAACTTTCCGTCTTTGCTGTGCTCAACAGGCCTTACCTCAGATACGGCGCTCCGGCCCGATGCGGATATGCTCACTCTGTTTCTGTCAGCGTCCTTGACGAGTCTGTCGTCTATGACCATGTCTTCCTTGAGATTGCCGGACACGATTGTAAGGTAGTACTTCGATACATAGTCGCGTTCTCTTATCAGCCTCGTAAGCTGTCTAAGTCCCTCTGCCGTCTTCCCAAAGATCACGAGGCCTGTAGTGTTTCTATCCAGCCTGTTCACAGGAGAAGGCGTGAATGTCTTTTCAC
>JAFRCM010000109.1 GCA_017404365.1 Bacillota bacterium | reverse complement strand
TGAGGAAGCTGAGCAGGTAGGGGGCAAGACGATCATTACCTACGCGTACTCTTTTGACGGCTGCCATATCGGTATCGAAGCGGAACTGCAGGCGGTCCAGACACACAACGCGAAAGAAGCTATTGTAAGCGTGTGGGGCAACGATGCTCCGCAGCCTGCTGCGGACGGTAGTCTGCAGGTGCAGTAAAGGAGGGGAGAGCGAATGAAAACATTGAAGTACTTCACACTATTCCTCCTGACTGCAGTGATGGCTTTTGCAGTGACCTCCGTCAGTTATGCGGACGAGTATTCTGTAAATTACAGCTGCTCCTATAATGGGACAGAGATCACAACGAACTTCAATCAGGACGAATTTGATAAAATCGTCGGCGCGTTGGAACCAGGAGATTCCATCAAATATGTCGCCACCTACAGCAACAACAGCAACTCAGAGACCGACTGGTATCTGAGGGCCTCGGTTCTGAAAACCCTCGAGAATGGAACTGCCGAAGGCAGCGGTTACATAGGATCTCTGACAAACGCAAGTCCTGACAGCAGCGCGCCGGAGATACTGTTCAACAACACACAAGCCGGCGGCACCACGAGCGTTCCGATCGAAGGCCTGAAGCAGTTGACTGTCGCGACAGGTGAATTCTTCAGCATCGGGAAACTGAAAGCAGGAGAAAAAGGCGTTATCACCATGACTGTTCGCTTCGACGGCGAAAGCGAGAACAACGATTATGAGAAGACCGCGGGAAAACTGTTGCTGCAGTTCGCGGTGGAAGACTCGAATCACGATGTGGCGGCACAGAAGACACCGGCCGCATCTTCAAAGACAAAAACAGGAGACTCGGCGAATCTTCTTCTGGCGATCGCGCTGATGACGGCGGCGCTTCTGGCGATCCTGCTCGCAATCATCAATTACAGAAGAGACAGGAAGGCAGGTGATCAGGCATGAGAAAAACATTGATAGCAGTACTGATCATAACTCTGGCCCTTGTCTTCACTGCAGCACCAGCTGCTTTTGCGGCAGAGAATACAACGGACAATTATGAAACGACCTACACGGTCAAGGTCTATCCGGGCCTGAACGGAACCCTTGCAACCACGGAATACAAAGGCCATCACTACGGTGAAACGTTCAAGGGCAACCTGAGTGTAAAAGACGTGAAGGTAAACGACGGCAGCCGTTATTACGTGAAGGGCTTCCGCCTTACAGGCCACGATAACAACGAATATGTGACAAGTCTTTCAGGCTTTGCAGTCACAGAAGATGTGTCCTATGAAGTCGCGTATGGAGTCAAAGGCAAAATGGTAAGCTATACGGCAAAGTACGTCGACAAAAACGGAAAGACACTCGCTTCGGAAGACACATTCTACGGGAACATCGGCGACAAACCAACTGTGGCGTACAAATACGTCAGCGGATACATGCCGGCTTCCTACACGATGGGCAAGGCCTTGTCGGAAACTGCGGCTGACAATGTCTTTGAATTCATCTACACGAAGACAGAAGGAAACACTGCAGCGCCTGTCAATCCAGCTGCCCCGGGTAACGCGAACCAAGCGAATGCCGGAGCGAACGGAGGCAACGGCGGCGCAGCTGGCGGAGGTGGCGTCGTTGCGAATAATGGAGCCGGCGCAAACAATGCGGGCGGAGCCAATACGACAACGATCGGCAACAATACGACACCTTTGGCAGAGGGTCCTGCGCAGTACACGGATTTGGACAACGAACCGACGCCAACGACTGTACCGTCCGCGAATGCATCGCCATCCATTCTGCCGTTCGTTCTGGGCGGGATTGCCGCTTTGATTGCAGCGGTAATCGCAGCCATCCTGATTATGAGAAGGAGGTCCGAACAGGAAACCACAGCATGAGCCTGAAATTCTGTTCCTTTGCAAGCGGCAGCAGCGGAAACTGCTACCTTGTCAAAAGCGATAATACAGCGGTACTGATAGACGCGGGAATTTCAGGAAAGAGGATTCTCGAGGGACTGGAGCACACGGAAACGCCGCGGGAGATGGTAAGCGCCATACTCGTTACCCATGAGCACATCGACCATGTACAGTCGCTGCCGGTGATGACGAAGCGCATCCCGCATTTGAAGATCTACGCCAACGAGGCAACATGGGATCAGATCGACAGACCTGTTCCCGAGGAACACAGACACCTGTTTGTCACGGGAGAGGAGTTTGAGATCGGGAATCTTGTTATCAAACCGTTCCCGGTATCCCATGACGCGGCCGAGCCGGTCGGGTTTTCGATACGCAGCGAGGGCAGAAAGATCAGCGTCTGTACAGATTCAGGGTACATAAGTGATGATATCTATGATGAGATCAGCGACGCCGATCTGCTTTTGCTCGAAGCGAATCACGAGAAGGAGCTGCTTCTATTCGGAAGGTATCCTTACCCGCTCAAGCAGCGCATCCTCGGCGATGAAGGACATCTGTCAAATCTGACCTGTGGGGAATGCCTCTGCAGGATTGTGAGCGAAAACCCTAAGAAGCGGCAGGTGCTGCTCGGCCATCTCAGCCATGAGAACAACACTCCGGA
The DNA here is from genome assembly GCA_017404365.1 of Bacillota bacterium. Taxonomy (GTDB): domain Bacteria; phylum Bacillota; class Clostridia; order Peptostreptococcales; family Anaerovoracaceae; genus Lentihominibacter. The sequence goes on along the minus strand of JAFRCM010000109.1, from coordinate 2,849 downwards.
AGTTGCCATGCAGGCAATCGTCAACACGCTCGAAGAGGAGAGGATATTCGTTGGCGACGAGCTGAGAATAGATGTAGCAAAAAGAGATACAATCAGCAGGCTGTATAAGCTGTAATCTGCTGCGCGCACGAATCATGAACATAAGAATAATTGCAGTCGGAAAACTTAAAGAAAAATACTGGAGAGACGCCGTCGCCGAGTATACGAAAAGGCTAGGCGCGTACTGCAGTGTTGAAATAACTGAAATCAAGGAAAGTCAGCTCCGCGCCAATCCGTCCGCGGCCGACGAGGAAGCGGTCAAGGTGGCCGAGGGCGAGGATATACTGCGGCACATTTCGAAGAGCGATTATGTCATTACTCTTGAGATCAAAGGCAGGAAACTTTCATCGGAACAGCTTGCGGAAAAGATATCCGATCTGGGGCTGGACGGCAAAAGCAATATTGCTTTTGTAATAGGAGGCTCCCTGGGCCTTTCTGCCGAAGTAAGCCGTCGCGCGGACTTCAAACTGAGCTTTTCGGACATGACATTCCCGCACCAGATGATGCGTGTCATTCTTCTGGAACAGATATACAGGAGCTTTAAGATCAACAGAAACGAAACCTATCATAAATAAAAAAACGGCCTCGGTGAGAGGCCGCTGAACCTGTCAACTAAAAGTAGACAGCAAAAAGAAACATCAAAAGCCCCGTTCATGTTTGAACTGAATGGGGCTTTTGTATTGTAGCGCGGCTGCAGGTCTCTGGTAGTTGTAGTACTCTACATACTCATCGAGCAGTTTCTTTACATCTGAAGTATCTGACAAACCGAAATCTGTCAGCAGTTCTTCTTTAATCCAGCCGTTCAGCGCTTCAATGACAGGGTTGTCTGTAGGAGTTCCTATGCGCGACATGGACCGTTGTATGGTATACTGTTCGTGAGCTTTGAAAAAGGCCCTTGAGGAGAAGACCGCCCCTTGGTCGCTGTGGAAAACGATGGGGGCTGTTTTCTCTTTCTTTGTTAATGATAATTTGATCAGTTCATTCAATACGTGGTAGTAGGGTCTGGAGTCTCCGGGTCTGTCTGAAACCTGATGTGCCAGGATCTCGTTGTTGAACGCATCGATCAACAAAGTCCATTCATACTGTTTCCCTCTGCTGTGAAGTACAGTCATGTCAGACGTCACTAGTTGCAACGGCTCTTTCGGATGCCACTTTCCACGGGTGATGTTCGGGAATTTTAAATTTTCGCCTCCCGGCCTGCGGTAGCGATAATGCCTACGAGCCTTGGAATGGATACCCGCCTGCTTGCAGCATTTGTGAGCCAAATTGTGGGAAAAGATCCAGCCTGTTTCTCTGAAAACTTCAACGGCGAGCCGGTGATACCCATAGGACGGATGCTTCATATGTTGTTCTTGTAACAGTTCAGTAAGCATGTCTCTGTCCTTCTCGTAACGATTCTTTGTGCCTTGTCGTCTACGCCACTTGTAGTATCCGGCTCGGCTGATGCCGAGCAAGCTACAGAGCATTGTCACTGGGTATCTATCCCTCATTTCTTCAATTATTTCGTAGTCTTTTCTTTGCCAGTAACGTATTCCTTCTCGGCACCAACTCCTTTCACGAAGTATCCTTTTTTTAATCTGGCGATCTCCACTTCCTGTTTCGCGATGATTAGTTTCAAACGTTCTTCTTCTGTCAGCTTCTTGCTTGTGGTAAGTGCAGCGTACGGATTACCCGATCGTGCTGCCAAAGCATGTTCTCCGCCCTCCAAATACTTGCTCACCCAAGCGGACAACAAGCCGCTACTGACGTTTTCTTCTCTCGCAATCTGCTGCATTGGAACATGATCCTTCAAATGCCTGTTAACGATTCGCAACTTCTCCTCAACGGTCCACTTGCGATTTTTTCCGCCTTTTGGTCTGCCCATGTCCTCACCTCCTGTACGAAGCATACCATGAAAAAAGTAGACATGCTCTTTTTGCATGTCTACTTTCATCTTACAGGTTCAGTCGGTGAGAGGCCGCTTTGCTTTTTTGTTATTGTACCGTGAACTTGTATCCGAGTCCCCTGACAGTCTGTATGTACTGCGGGTCTGAAGGGTCATCCTCTATCTTCTGACGAAGCCTGTTCACATAGACCATTATGGCGTTCTCGTCGATGATGGTCTCTCCCCAGATCAGGCTGTAGATCATGTCTTTTGAGAAAATCCTGCCCACGTTGTCGATGAAGAGCTTGACCATGGCGTTCTCTTTTGCAGAAAGAGGGATCTCAACTTCGTCCTTGTAGAAACGAAGAGTGTGAGTGTCGTATCTGAAAGGTCCGACCTCTATTATCGGATTGTCCTCGGATACTGAGCTGCGGCTTCTGCGGACGAGCGCCTTTGCCTTTGCACCGAGAGTAACCGGGTTGAACGGCTTGGTGATGTATTCGTCGGCGCCGATGTCCAGACCATACAGTGTATCGTAGTCGGCCTTGCGTCCGCTTACGACCATGATGGGAACGTTTTCTCCGCGGCCGCGGAGCTCGTGTATGACTTCGAAGCCGTCCATGCCGTGCATGTTGATGTCGAGAAGAATCAAATCGAAATCATTTTCCTCGACGGCGGCCAGAGCTTCCTCTCCGCTCGCCGTTTCGACTACATCGAAATCGTTGCCAGCCATGACCTTGCCGAGCATCGTGCGTACGGCCTGATCGTCATCTACTACAAGAACCAGATCTTTTCCCATAATAAACTCCTATAAAAAGTCAAACAGTTTTAAGCTGTCAACCTTGATTCTTTTCGTATCATCAATGCCGGATTAAATTCTTCCTGATTGTTCAGCATTGCAAATACGATCCTTGCCACTTTCCTGGTCAGAGCAATAATCGCTCTG
>JAFRCM010000108.1 GCA_017404365.1 Bacillota bacterium | reverse complement strand
CTCGACGGAGAGGACGCTGCCGGCAATCCGAAGCGTGAGGGAGCCGAGGCGATATTCAGAACCATAGGATGCTATCTGGCGCACACTCTGATTCTCTACGGACTGTTCTACGACCTGAAGTACGTGCTTATTCTGGGCCGCGTCGCTTCGGGAACGGGCGGAGAGATTCTCGTGAGCGAGTGTAACAGAGTCCTCACGGACGAGTACCCTGAGACCGCCTCAAAGATTACAGTAATGCTTCCTGATGAAAAGATGAGAAGGGTAGGCCAGTCGGTAGCCGCGGCCAGCCTTCCGGAAATACAGTAGGCAGCTGCCTGCGGAGGTGAAAGATTATGATTTACAGAAACGCTGAAGTATTTATAGACGGCCATTTCAGAATATGCGACTTCGAGGTAATAGACGGCAGATTCGTTGCAATCGGCAATCCGTATCTGCCGGCGGTCGATGAAGCCGCAGGCGATGAGGAAACAAACCTTGACGGACGCTGGGTAATACCGGGTCTCGTCGACGTGCATACTCACGGCAGCATGAACGCGGATTTTTCAGACGGTGACTATGAGGGTCTCAAAAAGATGGCAGCCTATCTGGCTGAGTCAGGAGTTACATCCTTCGCTCCGGCTGGAATGACTTTGCCTTATGAGACACTTGCTGAGGCCTTTGCGACAGGAAAGAAACTGCACGACGAATGCCCTGAGGGCTGCGCGAGACTCATGGGCCTCCCCCTGGAAGGGCCGTTCTTCTCGGAGAAGAAAAAGGGCGCGCAGAACGGAGCGTATCTCAGAGATCCGGATTTTGACGCGTTCAAAAAACTGTTCGACGGATGTGACGGACTCGTCCGCATAGTCGATGTGGCGCCGGAGCTTCCGGGAGCAGTAGATTTTACTGCAAAGGCAAGCGAGCTGGCTACTGTTTCAATCGCCCATACGGATGCGTCATATGAAGAGGCTGCTGCTGTTCTCGACGCCGGGGCGACACACCTGACGCACCTTTACAACGCCATGCCTCCGATTCATCACAGAAAACCCGGAGTGATCGGGGCAGGATCAGAGAGGGACGACAGCGGCGTCATTGCCGAGCTGATTTGCGACGGATACCACGTGCACCCAAGCTCAGTAAGGATGGCGTTCAAGCTGTTCCCGGGAAGAATATGCCTCATCAGCGATTCGCTGAGATGCTGCGGCATGCCTGAAGGAAAGTATGAGCTTGGAGGACAGGATGTATTCCTGAAGGGTGGCGTCGCGCGTCTGGAGGACGGCACTATCGCGGGCTCAGCCAGCAATGTATATACATGTATGCTCAATGCCATAGAGTACGGCATTCCGAAGGAGACGGCCATTACGGCGGCCACTATTACGCCGGCCAAAGAGATCGGTGCTGATGATCTGATCGGTTCTATAGCTGTAGGAAAGCATGCAGACTTTATTATATGCGATGAAAGTCTTAAGCCAGAGACAATATTCCTGGGCGGTAAGGAGATATAGATGAATCAGAAATATGATATTCGTGACATAAAACTGGCCCCGTACGGGCATACAAAGATAGAGTGGGTGCGGAACAACATGCCTTTGCTTAAGGGCTTCGAAGAGGAGTTTCTCAGGACGAAACCTTTCGACGGTGTGAAGATCAGCCTGTCCATTCATCTTGAAGCGAAGACCGCGTACCTCTGCAAGGTGCTTGCCGCGGGCGGCGCGAAGATGTCCGTCACAGGCAGCAACAATCTGAGCACACAGGACGACATATGCGCGGCCCTTGTGGAAGACGGCATAAGTGTTTTTGCTTATCACGGAGCCACTGAAGAAGAGTACAACAGACACATAGAGATGTGCCTTGAGCATAAGCCGAACATCATAATCGATGATGGCGGTGATCTTGTCGGCATAGTACACGGACCTCGTCCCGATCTTGCCGAGGAAGTCTGGGGCGGATGCGAGGAGACGACGACGGGCATTATTCGCCTGAGGGCCATGGAACGCGATGGCGTTCTGAAGTTCCCGATGCTGGCGGTAAACGACGCGGACTGCAAGCACCTCTTCGATAACCGCTACGGGACAGGGCAGAGCGTCTGGGACAGCATCATGCACAACACCAATCTGATTGTGGCAGGCAAGTGTGTCGTCGTAATCGGGTATGGATGGTGTTCAAGAGGTATAGCCATGAGAGCAGCTGCCCTCGGCGCCAGAGTCATTGTGACGGAGATAGATCCGATCAAAGCCATGGAGGCCAAGATGGATGGATACGATGTCATGCCTATGGCAAAAGCGGCACCGCTGGGAGACATGTTCATCACGGCTACAGGCTGCAAACACACCATCACCGTAGAGCATATGCTGAACATGAAAGACCGCGCCATCCTTGCCAACGCCGGTCACTTCAATGTTGAAATAGACATGGCAGGTCTTGAGGAAGTTGCTGTTTCAAAGAAGGAAACGCGCGAGAACATAACGGGATACACGCTGCCGAACGGGCGCATGGTGAACGTTATAGGCGAGGGTAAACTGGCGAACATAGCGGCCGGTAACGGACATCCGGCGGAGGTCATGGATCTCAGCTTCGCAGTTCAGACTCTGAGCGCTCTTTACATTCTGGAACACAAAGGCAGTCTGCCTGCCGCAGTATTAGATGTGTCGGAAGAGATCGATGACGTGATTGCCCGCAGGAGACTGGAAGCCTGGGGCATCGAGATCGACAGCCTGACGCCTGACCAGGAGGCGTACCTGAAGAGCTGGCAGCTGTAAGACCAAGCAGCCGGCGAAGCATATATGAAAATTAAAAAGGGATGTGACACCTTGACACCTTGTCACATCCCTTTATTATTGGTTTTGTTTTGATCAGCCAATCAGCTCTCTGATACGGGCTCTTACCCTGTCCTCGCCGAGGATCTGCTGAATGGTCCAGACGTCAGGGGACTGGCTTCTGCCCATGACTGCGATGCGGACGACAGTGCTCACGTGAGCAACTGAGCCCTTGTATTCATCAGGATGCTTCTTGTAGTCCTTTGGCTTGACCGCGTATCCGAGATCCGCCGTAATGGTTCTGATCTTCTCGAACCACTGGGACTGGTCGTCGCTGTGGTCATAAGTGTCGAGATAGCGTTTCAGAATCTCCTTCGCGTCCTCATCGCTGACCTGCTCAGGAATGCGCTCTTCAATGACAAAGTATTCATCGTAGAAGTAACTGATGAAATCGAAGATCTGCTTCGCGTAGATGAGATCCTTTCTTGGTTTTGCGTCGTCGCGGCCGATGTTGAGAATCTTCGTAAGGTATTCTTTGTCCTCGAGCAAATGCGCGGCTTTTGGCTTGAATTCGCGTGCCCAGTCCAGCATGAAGTCCGCCAGCTCGTCTGCCGGAATCTTCAGGAGCACGTCCTTGGAGATATCGTTCAGCTTGTTCAGGTCGAACAGAGCTCCGGCGCTGTTCATCTTCTCTGTAGTGAATTCGAATTCGTCGATGTCCGCGTCAGGGTTGGCCATGCGCCACTCCTCGAAGTTGGAGTTCAGTATGGTGAGCAGGTACTCCTTGACAGCCTGCGGATGGTATCCCTCCCGGCGGTAGTAATCGAGTGAGAGCTCAGGGTCTTTGCGCTTGCTGAGCTTTCTCTTGTTGCCTGTCTCACCATCGAGCTTCATAAGTACGGCTGTGTGGCAGTATGTCGGCATCGGGAAGCGAAGTGCTTCGAAGAGCTCCACGTGGATTGGGAGTGACATGAGCCATTCCTCACCGCGGACTACGTGAGTCGTTCTCATCAGGTGATCGTCTATGACGTGCGCGAAGTGATATGTCGGAATGCCGCTGGCCTTCAGAATGATCACGTCCTGATCGTTGCAAGGCATGGCGACTTCCCCGCGAATGGCGTCGTTCACGATGATGTACATCACGTTGTCGCGGTTTTGATACGTCACATTGCCGTTGTTGCCTTTGCATGTGGCGCCGTTTTCCATGCAGCAGTTCTCAGGGTTTATGGCGTTGCCCTTGGATTTCAGTCTGATGACATAAGGCTTGCCAGCCGCAATATTCGCTTCAATTTCTTCATATGTGAGATTGCGGTTCT
>JAFRCM010000014.1 GCA_017404365.1 Bacillota bacterium | reverse complement strand
GCTCCTGAAACAAACGGCGTTCTCACTTTCCTGAAGGATTCTTCATACATGGAAGAGAGAGGATTCCAGCCAGTATAAACCTTTAACTCAAAGGCAAGAAAAAAGACAACGGGCCGGGCACTTTGCCCGGCCTTTGTGTTATAATCACGATATGGAAATCAAATGCATGAAAAACGGGTTCAAGATGCAGGACGCATTTGAACGCCTTTATAAGAGAAGCAAACACTTCACTATTGAGAAGATGGATCTGCTGTTTTATCCGTATCTTCTCATGGATTTTGAAGTCAAGTACAGAGGCAAACTGGAGAGGCTTTCGGAGCACGTGCTCGTCATGTGCGACATGTGGAGGGGACAGTATTCCATGGCCCGTTCATGCGGTGAGTTCGTAATGACTGAAGTCGAGGAAGGAATGCTAATCCCGGCAAGAATCGACAAGATGAAGGCGATAAAGGACGCTCCGAGAACTGTCTACGGAGAGATTCAGAAGGCCAAGCGCGTGCTGAACATTCCTGACATAGAGTACGAGAGCGACGAACTGGTGTACAAGCCGTTCTTCATCGTGGAGTGCCTCAATGATGATAAGGAAGTATTCCACATACTTTTTGATGCTGTAACAGGCGATTTCAGCCTTCTGAACGCGTGAGGTGACACATGGCAAAGCTTATTCCACCTATAGGGAGAGTAGTTGGAGGAACCTATGACGGCAGCTTCATCTACTGGCTTCAGGAAAAGGATGAAACTGAATACTTCGCCGTCAGCCCGAGCGAAAGGCTGAGGATAGGTATTTTTGTCCGTCTCGAGGACAATCCCATCACATTTGAGGTCCGCGACGGCGACATCGCCAGAATCGAGACAAAAGACGAGGCGTTTCTTCATGAGGATCTGGCCGTTTACACCAAGCACAGAGGCATGGTTTTCATGCGCGTGAACCGGCAGGCGGCGGACAAGCTGAGAAACATGGCGGATAAACCGGAAGAATAATAAAAATGAAACAGATAACAACCGATTTCGTTCAAAACATAATAACTACGAGACCGGCTGACATGCACAAGGGTCAGGCCGGCAGGGTTCTTATAATTGCAGGCTCCAGAGGTATGGCCGGCGCTGCCGTGCTTGCTGCCAGAGGAACGCTCTATTCCGGAGCGGGACTTGTCAAGGTTTCGGTGCCGGACGAGCTGTTCACGATACTGCAGATATCGGTTCCCGAAGCCATGTGCATAGACAGGGAGGAAGCCGCGAAAGCTGACCTGAACGTCTATGACGCCATTTGCATCGGACCCGGAATCGGCACGGAAGAAGAGGCAATGTCGCTTCTTTACAGAGTACTGAATGATTACAGCGGACCGCTTGTGATAGACGCAGACGGGATAAACTGCCTTTGCAAATACAGTGCGTTAAGCGAGATCAAAGAACGAGACGGTATTACCGTGTTCACTCCGCATCCGGGCGAGGCGGACAGAATGCTCGACATACTCAGCGCAGGTTCATGCAGAGAGCTCGGCAGAGAGGGTGCCGTGACGATGCTATCGGAGAAGACAAGCGCAATCGTTCTTCTAAAAGGTCCGCAGACGCTGATATCGGACGGAACAGATACATACGTGAACCCTACGGGCAATCCGGGCATGGCTACGGGAGGCAGCGGAGACGTCCTCAGCGGAATCATAACGTCGCTGCTGGCGCAGAAGCATCTGACTGCGGATCCGCTTGACAGGGTCTGCGCAGCTGCGTTTCTGCACGGGGTTGCAGGTGATATCGCCGCTGAGAACATAGGAGAGTACGGCATGACATCAGCGGACATAGCCGACGCCGTGGCTTCTGCCTTCAACGCGCTGTAATAAGCCAAAAAATACAAAATTAATTGTGAAGAGTGTGTGATTTTCAAGGAACTTCTGTTGTAATGGAAGTTCCTTTGTTGTATACTATATCTTGTGATATAGCGAGTTTTTTTACATATCTATAAACAATATTTGGAGGAAACCGGCGTATGGACACCAGAGAACTAAAAAAGGCTGCGGCAGACGTGCGCATAGGCGTTATCAAGGCGCTTCACAATGCGGGTTCGGGTCATCCGGGCGGATCACTTTCTGCTTCAGACATAGTTACTGCACTGTATTTCGATGAGATGAACATCGATCCGAAGAATCCGGGGCTCAAAGGCAGGGACAAATGCGTATTTTCTAAAGGGCACGCGGGCCCGGCGCAGCTTTCCGCAATGGCTCTCAGAGGATACTTCAGCATGGATGAGTTTACTGAGACTCTGCGTAAGATCGGCTCGAGATTCCAGGGTCACCCTAACATGAAGATTCCCGGTATCGAAATGGCGACAGGATCACTTGGACAGGGATTCAGCGCGGCAGCGGGAATGGCCATGGCCAACAAGCTCGATAATGATCCGGGAAGAATATACGCCGTGCTTGGAGACGGTGAGCTTCAGGAGGGACTTATCTGGGAGGCCGCAATGTCATCTTCTCACTATGGTCTCGACAATCTCGTGGCCATAGTTGACCACAACGGTCTGCAGATCGACGGGCGGAACGACGATGTAATGAAGGTATCGCCGGTAGGCGCCAAGTTCTCTGGCTTTGGATGGAATGTAATAGAAATCGACGGCCACGACATGGACCAGATAAAAGATGCCTTCGCAAAAGCAAGACAGTGCAAAGGCAGACCGACTGTCATTGTAGCCGAAACAGTTAAGGGCAAAGGTGTATCGTTCATGGAAGACCAGGCCGGGTGGCACGGCAAGGCACCGAACGACGAACAGACACAGCAGGCCCTTGAAGAACTTGAAGCAGCCAAAGCTGCGCTTTGATAAGGAGAAATAACATGGCTGATAAAATCGCAACAAGACAGGCATACGGCGAGGCGCTCGTTGAACTTGGCAAAGAGCACGACAATCTGGTAGTAATGGATGCTGACCTCTCAGGCTCAACCAAGACTGCAATGTTCGCTAAGGAATTTCCTGAAAGATTCTTCAACATGGGCATCGCGGAGCAGAACATGTACGGCGCGGCTGCCGGTCTGGCTCTCAGCGGCAAGATCGTGTGCGCCAGCACTTTCGCAATGTTCGCTACAGGCAGAGCGTTCGAAGTAATCAGAAACTCAATCGGATATACGGGAGCAAACGTCAAGGTATGCGCTTCCCACGCAGGAATAACGGTAGGCGAAGACGGCGCAAGCCATCAGACCTTTGAGGACATCGCCCTCATGAGGACGATTCCGGGAATGACTGTAGTCAATCCGTCTGACGCCGTGGCCACGAAGAAACTTCTAAAACAGATCGTAGAGATGGACGGTCCATGCTACTTCAGGGTTGGCAGAGCAGCCGTACCTGTATTCTACGGTGAAGATGACGAGATCACTCTGGGCAAAGGCAATCTGATACGTGATGGTAAAGACGTCACCATAATTGCCACGGGAATAATGGTCAGCGCGGCATATGACGCGGCCGAAAAGCTTGCTGAGGAAGGCGTTGACGCCAGAGTCATCGACATACATACAATTAAGCCGATTGATGAGGAGATAATAGTTAAGGCTGCCGAAGAAACAGGCGCCATAGTGACTGCCGAAGAGCACGGTGTTATCGGAGGACTTGGTGACGCTGTTGCGCAGGTAGTAGTAAAGGAGCATCCTTGCAGGATGGCAATGGTTGGACAGCAGGATACGTTCGGAGAGTCAGGCAAGCCTGACCAGCTGCTGGCCAAATACAACATGACAGCAGACGATATTGCTGAAGCAGTTAGAAATATACTCTAAAAGGAGCATTAATGATCGAGTTTCAGAATGTAACGAAACGCTATAAATCCAACATTGGACTTGATGACGTTTCGGTAAAAATCAATGAAGGCGACTTCGTATTTCTGGTCGGACCAAGCGGCGCAGGCAAGTCCACTTTCGTCAAGCTCATTTTGAAGGAGATTGACGCTGACCTTGGAAAAATCACGGTCAAAGGGCAGAATGTAACCGCCATGTCAGCCAGAAACATACCTAAGCTCAGAAGGAATATAGGTATTGTATTCCAGGACTTCAGGCTTTTGCCTAAGAAGACCGTATACGAGAATGTTGCCTTTGCAATGGAGATAATCCACAGACCGAAAAGGGCCATAAAAAAGCAGGTTCCTCAGGTTCTGTCCATGATGGGCATATCAGACAAGGCAAACAAGTATCCTGACGAGTTGTCTGCCGGAGAGCAGCAGCGTGTCGCGATTGCTCGCGCAATTGTAAACAGGCCAAAAATCCTGATAGCTGACGAGCCTACAGGAAATCTTGACCCGGATACCGCCTGGGAAATCATGCAGCTTCTCAATCAGATCAATCAGCTGGGAACAACGATTGTCATGGTTACCCACGCCAAGGATATAGTGGACAAGATGGAGAAACGTGTAATCGCCATCGAAAAAGGCCGCATAGTCCGCGATGAAACAGGCATGTACGGATACAAGGAAGCGCTGGAAGATGCTACAAGCGCCTTTGATACAATGCCTATGAAATCCCGCGGAACATTCAGGGCGGGCTTCCGGAGAGGGGGCCGCAGCTGATGAAGACTCTTTCATACACGATAAAGCAGGCTTTCATACAGTTTGGAAGAAACAGGAGCATGTCCATAATATCCATATTCGCGATCACATGCATGCTTCTGATACTCAGCCTGTTTTTCATTCTTTTCATCAACGTCAACTCGGCTGCTGAGACAATCAAGGGAGACTACGACTCCATTGAGATTTTCCTTCTGGATGAGACCACCCAGGATCAGGCCAACGTAATGATCGATGACATGAAGCAGCAGGACGGTGTCGCCGACGCTTTCTACAAGAGCAAGGATGAGGCCATGGCGGAATTCAAGGCCAGATGGGGCGACAACGGTTACCTGCTTGACAGTCTGAAGGATAATCCGCTTCCGAATTCAGTCGTCATAAAGATAGATGACCTTGAGAAGGCGGATGCACTCGCCGAACACGCGGCAACATATGAAGGCATCGAGGATGTCAAGTATTACAAGAGCACTGTTGACAAACTCTTAAGAGCCACGGATTTCATAAAGATTGCGTCAATGGTGATAATGCTGTTCCTGATCATCGTTTCTATAATCGTTGTATCAAATACGATCAAGCTCACGGTGTTCAACAGGGCAGAGGAAATCAGCATAATGAAATATGTCGGAGCCACGAACTGGTTCATCAGAGGACCGTTCCTCGTGGAGGGCATACTGATCGGAGTAATATCGGCAGCGATAGCGTTGATTATCACATATCTGGTATACAATCAGCTGGTTGACATAATGGCTGATCAGGTCTACAAGATGCTGTCGATGCCTATGGTTCCTGTAGGATTCCTGATTTATAACTTCGCGTGGATTTTCCTGGCTCTCGGAGTCAGCATAGGATCCTGCGGAAGCATAATTTCCATGAGAAAGTTCCTCGACGCATAGGGGACGGAAGGTTCACAGAACATGAGAAAAAAAGCAGCAGTAATAATTTCATTGATTCTCGCCATAAGCTTCTGTTTCAGCACCACAAGCGTTTACGCCAAGCCGCTTTCCGAACTTCAGGAGGAAATCGAACAGAAACAGGATGAGCTCAAGAAGGGAAAAGAGAAAGAAAAGAATCTCTCCTCACAGATAAACAGTCTGGAGAAGGAAATCTATCAGCTGAACGACCAGATCGAAGTGTCTGAAGTCAAACTCGACAAGCTGAAGAAAGATCTGGATGAAGCACAGAAGAAAGTCGATAAGCAGAATGAGGAGCTTGGAGTACGTCTGAGGACAATGTACAAGAACGGTTCGGTCGGATTCATGGACGTTCTCATGAATTCCAACAGTTTCTCTGAGTTCCTGACCAACATGGATCTTGTTGAGAAGATATACGCGTCCGACAAGGATGTCCTTCAGGATCTGCAGGATTCCCATGACGCGATAGAGAAAAAGAAGAACAAAGTCGAGAAGCTATCCAAGGAACTGAAATCATCTAAATCCGCCGCCGAAAGCAGCATGGCGACAGTCGAAGCCGAGAAGAAGAAGATAGCTGATGACAATGAGAAGAACGCTGAAATGCTCGATGACCTTGAGAACGAAGCAGCGGCTGAAGCCGCCAGACTGGCAGCTGCCTCCCAGAGCGGAAACACGAGCAGCAGCAGCACCTCCTCATATGGCGGAGGCGCATTCGCATGGCCGACTCCAAGTTCACAGAGAGTTACTTCAGGCTACGGCTGGAGAATATGCCCGTTCCACGGCAGAGAGTTCCACGGAGGAATTGATATTGCAGCCAGCGGCGGCTCGGCAATCGTGTCCGTAGCCGATGGAACAGTTATCAGCGCCGGATGGAACGGCGGATTCGGCAATTCCATAAAGGTCGATCATGGCGGAGGCCTGGTCACCATGTATAACCACTGTTCGTCAATAAGAGCTTCAGTGGGACAGAAAGTTTCAAAAGGACAGACTATAGCGCTTGTAGGAACTACGGGTTCATCAACAGGAAATCACCTTGACTTCAGAGTGTTCAAGGACGGCACAACCCAGAATCCGTTTTCTTACCTTTAGAAAATGAGAAAAACAGAAGAAATACTTGATGAAATACTGAATAAGAGAGGCATAACCGCCGGTGAGGACAGAGAAGAGTACCTTTCCGCAAAGCCAAAGCGCACATACGATCCATTCCTGCTGGACGGCATGAAAGCAGGAGTGGATTTGCTAATATCTGCCGCTGAGCAGGGTGACCGCATTTGCATATACGGTGACTACGACGCGGATGGGGTTACAGCATCCACAGTCATGGCCTGCGGAGTGTCCAGACTTACCGACAACTGGTTCTTTTACATTCCTTCAAGATTTGAGGAAGGATACGGGCTTAATGTAACCGCAATCGATAAAATAATCGAGCGCGGAGCAGATCTGATAATAACAGTTGACTGCGGATGCGTTTCATGCGGTGAAGTAAGGTACGCTCTTGAAAAGGGCCTCAAGGTCATTGTCACGGACCATCACAACATCGAAGACAGCATAGCCGAAGGTATCGTCATAGATCCAAAGAAGCCGACTGTATTCATGTCAGAACCGGATAAAGAACAGTATCCGTGCCGCGATCTCGCCGGATGCGGTGTTGCTTTCAAGTTCCTGCAGGCGCTGCAGAGAACTGCGGATTTGCCTAAGAGCGTGCTGAATGAGGCTCTGGACATGGTTGCCGTAGGCACCATAGGAGATATCGTCCCGCTCAGAGACGAGAACAGAACCCTGGTCAAGTACGGTATTGCCGCGGCAAACAGCGGACGCAGGCCTTCGCTCGCCCGCCTCGCCCAGGCGATTTCACTGGAAGAGATAACATCTTCGAATATTGCCTTTGGAATAGTCCCTCACATTAACGCCAGCGGGCGCATGGCTTCTGCCATGGCAGCCGTGGAACTCTTCAACAGCACCAGCGATGACGTTATTGATGAAAGAGTGCAGCAGCTGGTCCAGTACAACAGGCAGAGAAAGAGCATTCAGGAGGATGCGTTCACCAAATGCACTGAGAATATAACCGGTGATGAGAACTTCATCGTCATGAACGTGGGAGACATGCATGAGGGTATCGCTGGTATAGTTGCCGGAAAGATCAAGGACAGGTACTCACGTCCGACTATCATAGTGACGCCTTCCGACGAAGTCGGCCGCGGCGGAGAAAACGTTAAACTGCTCAAGGGCACAGGAAGAAGCATCGACGGTGTAAACATATATGATGTCCTCAACAGCTGCGGCGATCTGTTCATCAGATTCGGCGGACACAGCAAGGCGTGCGGATTTCTGATGGAAGAAGGCAATCTGGACAGCCTGATTGCCAGCGTGAACGGCAGCGTCGAAAAGATGCTTGAGGACAATCCGAACCTGTTCGCAAAAACGATCGACATCGACGCTGAAGTCACACCTGCGGACGTTACAGTGGAACTTGCCAGAGAGCTGATGAGGATGGCGCCTTTCGGAGAAGGAAATTTGGAGCCCGTTCTTAAAATGAGAAACGTTGAAATAAGGAATCTCAATTACATGGGAGCCTATAAAACCCACGCGCGGTTCGGAGCGTGTGCGCCTTCGTCAGACGGAAACGCAGGCGGCAGAAAAGCATATGCAGAATGTGTTCTCTTCAGGACAGCTCAGGATCTGAAGCATTTGCTTGAGGGGGGAGAAAAGGTTGATATCACAGGCACTGTCAGCCATCAGGTCTGGAGAGGCCAGGAAAGAGTTCAGTTCATTGTTAAAGATATAGAAACGGTTCATTGAGGTAAACATGAGTATCAGGAAGAAAACATTCATATTTTGGCTGTGCGCAGCATTTTTCGCGGGTCTGATAATAATGGGCGCAATATGCGCCACGATCATGAACTCGCCCGGATATAAATTCAACAGCGACGATAAGCTGATGGAAATCAAGGGTTACATAGACCAGTATTATCTCAACGATTACGACGAGAAAGATCTGGAAGAAGGGGTGTACGAAGGATACGTCGCGGGCCTCGGAGATCCGTATTCTGCCTACATGGACAAAGAGACGTATGAGTCATGGATGGTTTCGGCTACGGGTAATTACTCCGGTGTCGGAATCACTTTTTCAGAGAATGATAGTGGTTCTTTTGAGGTGGTGAGTGTGAATCCTGATTCTCCTGCGGAAAAGGCGGGCATCGAGGCAGGAGATCTGATCCTCATGGTTGATGGAAAGACTTATACGGATTCAGATGTCATGGCATCCGCGATTCGCGGAAAGAAAGGGACTGACGTAACTCTTACAATGTCTCATGAGGGCAAGGAAAAAGAGGTAAAGCTCACCCGTGATGATATCATCATGAAGAGCGTTGACTGGAAGATGCTCGATGACGGAATCGGCTACATAGAAATCAATTCATTCATAGATACTACCGGTAAAGACTTCAGCGACGCCCTCGACAAGGTGGAAGCTGAAGGCGCCAGGGGTCTTGTTCTCGATCTGAGAAACAACGGCGGCGGACTTGTGGACGAGTGCGTCGATGTCGCGGACGAGTTCCTGGATGAGGGAGTTGTATGCTACGTCGAAGACAAGGACGGACAGACCGAAACCTATGATGCTAAAGATGGAAAGACGAAGATTCCGACAGTTGTTCTTATAAACGATGGGTCGGCTTCAGCATCTGAAATACTCGCCGGCGCACTTAAAGACAACGGTTTTGAACTCGTAGGCACAAAATCCTTTGGCAAGGGAGTTATCCAGCAGACCATCGAGATGGGCGACGGGTCTGCTCTCAAGCTCACTATAATGCAGTATCTCTCGCCTGATAAGCATGTCATCCATAAAAAAGGCATCAAGCCTACAGTCGAGATCGAAGATGACGAAAAGACAGAAGAGGACGAACAGCTCGAGAAAGCCGAAGAACTTCTGAAATAACTTTTCCTGTTTTTTTCCCAAAAAAGGCAAATTGTTCTTTAATTGTGTAAAGTGCCAAAAGCGCTTTAACCCGCATTGACTTTACAGCACGAAAGTGTTATAGTGCTGATAGAAGAAAGGAGGAATCGTCATGGCATATGATTCAAAATTCAAAAGGGACGATATTGATGAACTGTTCAAAGCCGTACTCCTTCTTGAGGACGAAGAGGACTGCTACAGATTTTTCGAGGACATCTGCACGATAAATGAGATACATGCTATCGCGCAGAGACTGCAGGTTGCGAAGCTGCTCTCCGAAAACAAAACTTATAACGAAATCGAAGGTATAACCAAAGCATCCACGGCTACTATCAGCAGGATCAATAAGTGTCTTGTCTATGGTGCCGACGGGTACAAGAGAATTCTGACCAGAATGAAAGAACAGGAATAAACGGTTAATCGAATATTATAAGGAGAAGGCGTGTCATTATTTTGTCACGCCTTTTGTGTTATAATTCACCTATGATGAAACTGCACATCATTAATGATTACAAAAGCATTTATCCGGAGCTGAAAGGCAGGGATTTAACAGACGCGCTTATCCGCGACTGTCTTGGAAGAGAGGATGCTGTCATCGAGCGGACAGATAAAGGCAAGCCCTATGTGCGGCTGCCTGATAGTGACGCATGCGGCGCGACTTTCATTTCCGTATCACACAGCGAAGACACTTTCGCTCTGCTTGTTTCGGACCGGGAGGCAGGTCTGGACATCCAGCACGCCAGAAATGCTAAAACAAACAGAATCGCGGCCAGATACTTCACGGCCGAAGAAGCAGCTCAGGCTGAGGCCGACGGTACTTCAGAGAGGTTTTTTGAACTGTGGACAAGGAAGGAAGCCCTTAGCAAGTATGTAGGCACAGGCCTTGAGCACATAATGAAAAAAGAACAGGTACTGGACAGAGATGACGTCAGATTTACTGACCTGAGGCTTGAGGACGGTTGTTTCTGTTCCGTTTGCACGGGAACAGAGGAAGGAGATCAGTCAGATGAAATTCAGATTTCTTATGGAAAACAAGACCTTTAGAGAAGGAATACTGGCAGAACACGGACTGTCGATATACATTGAGGCCCAGGGAAAGAAGATTCTGTTTGACGCAGGAGACACAAACCTGTTTGCGTCAAACGCCGCGAAGATGAAAGTGGATCTCGGAGCCGTGGATTTCGCTGTAGTCAGCCACGGACACCATGATCACACAGGCGGCTTCCCGATGTTTCATCAGATCAATCCGAAGGCACCGATATACATTCACAGAAACGCCCTGAGGGTTTCCTACGGGACAGAAGGCGGAGCCCTTGGAGAAGGGGGAGTTCTGGATGAGCAGCCTTGCAGCATAGGATGGACAGACAAGGAACTGAAGGGTCTGGCGGATCAGCTCATGTTCACTGACGGTCCGGTAGAGATTACTGAAGACATAAAGCTGACAGGTACCATACCTTACGCCGAAGGATTCAAGCCTACGGATCATTTCTACTGTTACGACGGAGATGAGCTTCTTCCTGACGACATGTCACATGAGCAGTGCCTTGTAATCAGAGAGCCTGAGGGTCTGTATATATTCTCCGGATGCAGCCACAGAGGCGTTATAAGCGCCCTTAACGCCGGAAAGAGCATGTTCCCGGGCGAGAAGGTTGCGGCGCTGATCGCCGGAATGCATCTCTACTCAGCTAAAAAACCTGACAGACAGAGAGTCATCGACGAAATCGCGGCTGAGAACATCGGCAAAGTGATTCCTGTTCACTGCACCGGAACCGATGCTCTTTGCGAGCTTAAGCTCATGCTCGGCGACAAATGTGTTATTCTCCAGGCAGGGGATGAGTATCTGGTATAGGCATGAGTATGAATGCACTTGAGAAAGCAACTGCATACCTGAACCTTAAGCCTCACACTGCGAAGGAAGTATTTGATTATCTCCTGCGCAAAGGCTACGAGGCCGACGAGTCGGAAGCGGCTGTAAAACAGCTGTCGGAATACGGATACATAGACGATCATGCCTACGCGAAGATGTACTTCGAATACGGCTTTGAAAAAGGCAGAGGTAAAGGCCGCATTATCAGGGAATTGGCAGGCAAAGGCATACAAAAGGAGATTATCGATCAGGCGTACGGCGAACTGGACGATAAACCTGATGAACAGGAGATGGCCCGCGACATAGCTCTGCAGATCGTTTCGGAATCAGGCGCGGACCAGTCGGAGATGACTTATGAGGAAAAGCAGAAGCTGCAGGCCAGGATAGTCAGAAGACTGGCATCAAGAGGCTTCAGCGGTAGCGTTTGTTACAGTGTTGCGCGGGAAACAGTGAAATGAAACAGCAGTACGAGCGTACAGCGAGAATAATAGGCGAAGAGGGTCTGGAAAGACTGGCAGGCTGCAGCGTACTCGTCTTCGGAGTAGGAGGCGTGGGCAGTTATGTCTGTGAAGGTCTTGCCCGGGCAGGAATCGGAGCGCTGACCATGGTGGACAAGGATGTTGTAGATGTGACGAACATCAACCGTCAGATACCCGCTCTGCATTCGACAGTGGGAAGACCCAAGGTAGAAGTCATGGCTGAAAGGATCAGGGACATTGATCCTGACTGCAGGGTCGAAACCAGGGAAATGTTCTTCATGCCGGACAAACCGGATGATATTGCCTTTGCATCATACGATTACGTGGTCGATGCCGTAGATACGGTAACGGCCAAGATATATATCATTGAGAGGGCTCGCGATGCCGGCGTTCCCGTTATTTCCTCCATGGGTACGGGAAACAAGCTCGACGGCGGCGCTTTCAGAATAACGACTATAGAAAAAACCAGAGTATGTCCTCTGGCCAAGGTCATGAGAAGAGAGCTGAAGAAACGGGGAATCGAAGGAGTCAAAGCGCTCTATTCGGAAGAGGAACCGCGTTCAGTGGGAGGAAGCATAAGCTTTGTTCCATCAGCAGCAGGACTTCTCATAGCCGGGGAGGTCGTACGGGATTTGCTTGATACAGAAGGGAAGTAGTTATGGATTATCGCACAGAAATGCTGAACATGGTAAACAAGTTCAGCATTGAATCAGTTGAAGAGTTCAAAGAAGCAGAAATGCGCATCGTCAGGGACTCAAAATTCAAGAGCATTCGCAAGAAAAAAGATTACGATGGGCATATTCACATGCTGCGACAGGTGAAGAATAAGGCTTTGCGCATCGATCCGAAGTCAGTGCAGGTACCGGAGGACGATATCGACGCGACATACATGAAAAAGACATTTGAGAAATGTCTTGTTGCCTTCAGCGCCGTATGCGACGGTTATGTACAGATGCAGATGGTCCTCAAAGACAAATCCGAAGGGGCGAAGATTTCATACGGGCAGTACAAGGAGATAAACAACAAGGTCAAGTCAGCCAGAGTCAAGCTCAATCAATGTCTGGATGAGATGAATATAATATATTCCAATTTCACAGAGTATTCATATACGGACAACAGCGAAGATCTTGCGGGAATTGAGTACAAAACTTATGATCAGCTGTAGTCCTGAGGAAAGGGAGATGGGATGAATTCGGTAATTATAGCAGTAATAATAGCGGCCGCAGTTATAGTTATAGCGCTGATTATAGCCATTGTTGTTATACGCAGTTCCGTATCCGGTCTGGGCGACAGAGTCAGCGAGACGCAGAGAGCGTCGGGCGCGGTCATCAATCAGCAGCTGAACGACGCCATGGCTCAGATTAACAGGAGCATGGGTGAGATGCAGAATCTGTCAACAGGGGTGGACGATCTTAAGCGTCTCATGACGAATGTGAAGACCAGGGGGATTGTCGGAGAGGTGCAGCTGGGCGCAATACTTGAGGAGATTCTTTCACCGCAGCAGTATGAGGAGAACGTGGCTGTAAAAGGCGACAGCGCCAGAGTCGAGTACGCTGTCAGATTTCCGTCTGAGGACGGGAGCAGTGTCTATCTGCCTATTGATTCCAAATTTCCGGGAGACGCATATATGGAGCTGCTGGACGCCTATGATACAGGCGACAGGGGCATGATTCTCGCCGCGACGGATCATCTGAGACGTTCGGTCATAAGATCGGCGAAGGACATAAAGACCAAGTACATCTATCCGCCGTACACAACTGAGTTCGCGGTGATGTTCCTGCCTTTTGAAGGACTGTACGCCGAGGTGTTAAGGCTGGATCTGGTGGAGATGCTACAGCGCGATTACAGGGTTACCATAGCGGGGCCGACTACAATGGCCGCGATACTTAACAGCTTCCAGCTTGGATTCAGGTCGCTTGCCCTGCAGCAGAGCTCCGGCGAAGTCTGGGAAACGCTTGAGAAGGTCAGAACTGAGTTCGGCAAATTCAACGACGTCCTGGAGGACACGCAGCATCGTCTTGACCAGGCCCAGAAAGATCTGGAGCAGCTCGTGGGAGCCAGGACGAGAAGCATACAGAGAAGTCTTGATAAAGTTTCAGACTACACGGACTATAAAGATAATACATAGGGACAATCAATGAAATGAGCATTTACGCGATAGCGGATCTGCACCTTTCCTTCGCACCGGACACCGATAAGCCTATGGACATATTCGGAACAAGGTGGAAGGATCATCCGGAAAGAATAAAGGAAAACTGGTGCAGCCTCGTAAGTGAAGATGACACTGTCGTTGTGGCAGGCGACATATCGTGGGGACTTAAGCTTTCCGACGCTGCCTACGATCTGGACTGGGTGGACGCTCTGCCCGGTCATAAAGTCATGCTCAAAGGCAACCACGACCTCTGGTGGTCCGGCATAAAAAGGCTGAACGCCATGTACGATTCAATGACGTTCCTTCAGAACGACGCTTACTGCGTTACGATGGAAGACGGGAGCGAGGTCTGGATATGCGGAAGCCGCGGATGGTTAACGCCTGACGATGATGATTTCACAGCCGATGACGACAAGATATACAAAAGGGAGATACTGAGACTGAGGTCCTCTCTTGAGTACGCCTGCAATTCTCCGGAAGATGCAAAGGCAGACTTGCCGGATGTAATCGGCTTTCTCCACTATCCGCCTGTTGCAAAGCCTGGTATGTTCTCGGGCTTCATGCAGGCATTTGAAGACTTCGGAGTGAAGGAAGTCTACTACGGACACATCCACGGAGAGGAAGGCTTCAGAAGCGCTGTTCAGGGAGACTACTACGGAATCAGTTACAGTCTGATATCCGCGGACTATCTGAACTGCTGCCCGATAAAGATCAGATAATAGAGTTCAGACATTAGATGATAAAGTTCAGACAGAAGAAGGTGATTGAATGAGAGTTGCAATAGTAGTAATGGATTCACTTGGCGTAGGGGCGCTGCCAGACGCTGCGGATTATACAGACGCCGGAACCGACACTCTGGGTCACATACTGGATAATTATCCTCTGGACATACCAAACCTGAGGAAGCTCGGGCTCGGAAATATCGAAAGACCGGAGGATCCGTACGGAAAGGTCGCCGGCGGGCGTCTTGCCGTAGATGACCCTGAAGGTGTCTACGGGCGTTTTGCCGAGTTGTCAGAAGGCAAAGATA
This sequence comes from Bacillota bacterium, assembly GCA_017404365.1. Taxonomy (GTDB): domain Bacteria; phylum Bacillota; class Clostridia; order Peptostreptococcales; family Anaerovoracaceae; genus Lentihominibacter. The sequence continues at coordinate 87,323 of JAFRCM010000014.1, read as the reverse complement.
CGATTACAGGTCATTGGGAGATCGCGGGAATTGAGACGAAAGTTCCAAACAAGACCTACTACAATGGTTTTCCGCAGGAACTGATGGACGAGTTCGTTCGCCGTACAGGTTATGGGTATCTCGGGAACTGCGTCGCTTCCGGCACGGAGATTATCGAAGAACTGGGTGACGAGCACGAAAAGACTGGCAAGGTCATCGTATATACATCTTCGGACAGTGTATTTCAGATTGCGGCAAATACAGATGTCGTTCCTCTTGAGGAACTCTACAGGATATGCAGGATTGCCCGAGAGCTCCTCGTGGGAGAATACGCCTGCGGACGTGTTATAGCGCGTCCTTACATCAAAGGACCCGACGGAAAGAGGGTGCGCACCGCGGACAGGCACGACTACGCGTTATCGCCGCCTGAGGATACGATCCTTGATGTGATTTCCAAGGCAGGGATGACTGTGTACTCTATTGGCAAGATCAGAGATATCTTTAACGGCAAGGGGATTACCGAGGCTGTGCACACGGAGAGCAACGACGACGGAGTCACGAAGACCATCGAGGCGCTTAACAAGGAATTCGACGGTTTGATTTTCACTAACCTAGTGGATTTCGACTCTAAGTACGGTCACAGAAGGGACCCTGTCGGCTACGGCAAGGCAATTGAGGAGTTTGACCGGAGACTGCCGGAGATCATGGAATCGCTCAGAGATGACGACATCCTCATTATTACGGCGGATCACGGAAATGATCCGACTCACATCGACTTCAATCACACCAGGGAGTATGTTTTCTGTCTCATGTGCGGCGAAAAGCTCCGGAAGGGTGTTGATCTGGGAACGAGGAAAACATTTGCGGACATAGGAGCGACGGCGGCGGATTATCTGATTGGAGAGAAGAAGCCGACCGAGATTGGAGAGAGCTTCCTCGATCTGATTAAAGTCTGATCAGCCCTTTATTTACATACTTTTTACACCGTTTACATAAACAAATTTTAATAAACAAAGTGCCCCCAATTCATTGATGGTGGGGGCCTTTTTTAATACAATTATGTCGGAGGTGTATTATGAAGAGAAGAATCATATGCTTCGCATTATCCGCGATGCTCATCCTCACATTCATACCGCAGATCACCTTCGCGGTCGAGGATGTTATCGATATGGCGGAAAGTGAAGAAGTCACTTCAGAGGAGCCTGCTGAAGAAACTCCTGAAGCCGCATCTGAAGAAGTATCGGAAGAGGCTTCGGAAGAATCCTTCGAGTACGAAGTGTCAGGTGTCATCACTGGATTTGTTCCTCTTGAAACAACGGAATACTATTATGAGGGTAACCCTGATGAAGGTGATCTGACTGTATATCTCCCTGAAACCCTCAGTGTATATCTCGACGGAAGCGACCAGCCGAGCAATATTGCCGTGTCCTGGGAAGCTGTCGAGGATTTTGACGATACAGATTTCTATTTTTACTCCCTCAAGCCTGTATGGGGTGAGCGCATAACTCTGTCTTCCGCTCTGAGTGAGGCTGTAGACGTACCGTGGATTACGGTATACAAGCAGGAACCTGAGAACACTAATGTTGAACCGGTTGTCACAGAGGACGAAGCGGAAGCTATCTACACCGAAGAAGAAGGCAGCATAGATCCGGAAGAAGGCCCGGCGGACGATACGTCCGGAACTTCTTTTAAGGCCTTTGCGCTTGATAACGCAGGCGAGATTGTCGACAACATCACCGAAGATTCCTACGCGGACACGGCAGCCAATACAGCCGCCATCTACAACTATCTGACCGGAACAATGGGACTCAACAGAGCTGCTGCCTGCGGAGTAATGATTAACATCAACGCTGAGAGCGCGATGAATCCGATCAATCTTCAGAATTCATACAACTCTCTGTTCGGCCTTTCAGATACGGAATACACTAACGCTGTTGACAAAGGCAAGGGCGCTTACAAGACAAAAGGCGGCACGTCAAAGAACTTCAAAACTGACTCGGGCGGATACGGACTTTGCCAGTGGACGTCATCAGGCAGAAAGACCAATCTCCTGAACAGGGCAATCAGTTCGGGAACTTCAATCGGCAACATCAGCATGCAGCTTGCTCATCTGAACGCAGAGCTTCAGAGCTACAGCAATGTATATACCACTCTGAAAAACGTACCGAATAACGCTGCCGGAGCGTATATCGCGGCGGCTGAATTCTGTCTGTCCTTTGAGATTCCGGCGAATACCGTCAGCACAGCAGCTTCAAGAGGCAGGAACTGCCTCAGCGGCTACTGGAAGACTTACAGCGGAGCTGCGGCAAGCGCTTCCGGCACTTCGTTCATTTCTCTGTGCGGATATGCTTACCCTACGAAGCTTAAGACAGGCAAAGGCATGGATGTTACAGGATACGCAGTTTCGAACTACAACATCACATCCGTGACAGGCACCATCAAAAACAGCAGCGGAAAAGCTCTGTACAGTAAAACGCTAAAACCAAACACAACGGCGTACAAGCTGAGCAACATGGACAACGACATGAAGTTCGGAAAGCTCGGTGCCGGTAACTATACTTACACCATTACTGCGACAGACTCTCTGGGCGGCACCGTAACAGCTTCACACAGCTTCAACGTTGCTTCAGGCAATACACCTGGCAAGGCTCTCGGATTTGCCACCAAAGGAGCAGGCAGCACTGCAGCAGCAGCTCCCGCACCGGCTTCTGTCAAGAAGGGTTACACCGGAACTTTCCCTAAAATCCCTAAGAGAGGACATTTCAAGAAGGGCGATAAGGGAAAGCAGGTCAAGAACCTCCAGAAGTTCCTGAAGTGGTATGGATACAGCATCAAAGTCGACGGCAAATGCGGCAAGCAGACCATCAAGACGATCAAGAAGTTCCAGAAAGCTGTTGGCATGAAAGCCACAGGCCGCTTCGGCAAAAAGACACTGGCTAAAGCAAAAGCCGTTGTGAAGTAACCGCTGTATCGGTCAATTAAATAAGCATTGAAGTCCAGCGGGATTTAAGGTATACTTAATCCCGCTGTGATACATTTACAGAGCATGGAAGCGTATCGAAGTGGTCATAACGAGCCGCACTCGAAATGCGGTTGTCCTCCGGGGCACGTGGGTTCGAATCCCACCGCTTCCGCCAAATGAAAAACCCCGCTCATTACGGGGTTTTTCGTTTATCTGTTTTAATCTGTGGCGCCCCCAGTCGGAATCGAACCAACAACGCATCCTTCGGAGGGATGTGTTATATCCATTTAACTATGAGGGCGTGCTGGTTAATTGTAAACGTCATATGCAAAAAAAGCAAATCAAATCTGCAAAATGTGTTATTATCATATTGAACTTATTATTGGGAATGAGGATCACTGATATGACTAGAGGAATTGATTTAATAGTATTCGATCCCGCAGGCAATACGACGATAATGGTGCTCACGCCTGTTCCTAGAAGCGAATATGCGGATACTGCCAAAAGGCTGCTCGAGATAGACTTTGACGAGCACTGCAGCTGGAGAGGAACAGCCTACGGCGAACAGGTGGCATACATCGTGCCTGAAGATGACAGCGGACGGAATGAACCGATCATGGAGATGTGTGGACTTGAATTCTGCGGCAACGCTTCAAGATCATTTGCCTATTACAGGGTACTCTTCTGCGGAGAAGGGGAAGAAACAGCCGACGGAAAGAAGAAGATAGAAGTCAGCGTCAGCGGATGTCCGCATCCGCTCACAGCTGTTGTCGACGCAGAAGGACGTGATTCAGTAATTCAGATGCCTCTGCCTGTCGACATTAAAATGATAGACACTACACCTGTCGGAATCGAAGGAACCTATCCGCTTGTAGTTTTCGATGGCATTTCACACATCATTATCCCGGGCGTAGAACCGGAAGCAGAGACCTTCGACAGAATCAAGGAGTTCATATACAGAGATGTGGATCCTGAAATGGATGCTTTCGGCGTCATGTTCATCAATGAGGAAAAAGATCTGATGTCCCCTGTGGTTTACGTAAGGGATGTCGATACGACGTATTTCGAAGGCAGCTGCGGCTCCGGAACCGCCGCCGCGGCTTTTGCAAAAGCCGCGGAGGAGACCGATGGAACATTTGAATATGTATTCAGACAGCCCGACGGCACTTTGCACGCGTCCGTGATAAAGAAAGACGGTCAGGTTACTGAAATCGGCATGGGCGGAATAATTGAGATGACAGATATTCTGCATGTTGAAATATAGTTAGGCTAAGAAGAGAGGAAACAGAAAATGGACTTAAGAATCAAAGAACTGGCAGATCTGCTGACGGATTACTCAACAGACATCCAGCCGGGAGACAATGTGCTTATCAGCTACGAAGGCGAAATGACAAAAAACCTTGCGCGTCAGCTTATAAAGAACGTATACGCGAAGGGCGGACTGCCTCATGTTGAGATAAGAGACTCACAGATAACGCGTGAGATCCTGCTCGGCTGCACCGAGGAGCAGATAAAATTCAAGAACGAGATAGATCTTGCTCAGATGAAAGGAATGCAGGCTTATATCGCTATAAGAGGAGGAAACAACACCTCAGAGATGTCTGATGTGCCATCTGAAAAGATGAACCTTTACAGCACGCTTACAAGGCCGACTCTGGACTACCGCGTAAACGAGACCAAGTGGGTTGTTCTCAGATATCCGAACTACTCCATGGCTCAGCTGGCGAACAGCAGCCTTGAAAAGTTTGAGGATTTCTACTTTGATGTCTGCACCCTGGACTACGGAAAGATGAGCAAAGCGATGGACCCGCTTAAGGAACTGATGGACAGAACAGACAAGGTTCACATCGAAGGTCCGGGAACCGATCTTACGTTCTCAATCAAAGGAATCGGAGCGGTTAAATGCGACGGACACATGAACATTCCTGACGGCGAGGTTTACACCGCGCCGGTAAGAGACTCTATGAACGGAATAATCTCATATAACACTCCTTCAGAGGAGCAGGGTTTCACCTATGAGAACATAGTGTTTGAAGTGAAGGACGGCAAGATCGTCAAGGCGACATCCAATGACGACAAGCGCATTAACGAGCTTCTGGATGTAGACGAGGGAGCCAGATACTTCGGCGAGTTCGCTATCGGAGTAAATCCTTACGTGCTCCATCCGATGAAGGATACGCTGTTCGACGAGAAGATCTGCGGATCGTTCCACCTGACACCGGGAATGTGTTACGAAGATGCGCCTAACGGCAACAAGTCGGCAAATCACTGGGATCTCGTGATGATCCAGAGACCGGAGTACGGCGGCGGAAAGATCTGGTTTGACGATGTTCTGATCAGGGAAGACGGAATCTTCGTAATTCCTGAACTCGAAGGATTAAATCCTGAAAATCTGAAATAGGGAAATACAATGGCTAATTTTACCGAACGGGCAATAATTGAGACTCTCAATGAAATGCTCAAAGCGCATACCATAGACAAAATCACGGTCAAAGACCTGACTGAGGCCTGCGGCATATCGAGAAATACGTTTTATTATCATTTCCACGACAAATACGATGTCCTCACAAAGTACTTTGTCGAGCAGACCGAAGCGGTTCTGAACGCCCACGACGATGAGGAATCATGGGAAAACAACTTCTTTGATGAGCTGAGATTCTTTTATGAAAACAAGAAGGCCATCAATCACATTTACAAGTCTGTTGACAGAGAGGCTCTGGACAGGTTTGTCGATACGGTCGTGTATGATTTTGTACGTGGAATCGTCGCTGAGGAATCAGGAGAGGATGAATACAGCGAACGGACGCTATCCCTCGCTGCTGAGTTCTACAAGAACGCTCTGCAGGGCGCCGTAATCAGCTGGATAGACAGTGACATGAAGGAGAGTCCAGAGGAACTGGCTCATCTCTTCAACAGTGTATTTGACGGGACAAAAAAAGATCTCCTGGACAGCATCGAAAGGGCAATCTGAGTTATTTTGGCAATTTGGACAAATTATGTTGAGTGCACAAAATTTGTGCACTCTGTTTTTATTGTAAGTTTTAACTAACTCATGCATTAGTTAGTATTACCATGCAAGGAGGATACTGATGCTCAAGTTCGGAAGAACTGTTGTAAAAAAGAGAATAATTATCCTTATAATCGGATTGATTCTGCTGATTCCATCCGCTATTGGTTTCCTTAAGACAGGCGTCAATTATGACGTCCTTCTTTACTTGCCTGACAGCATGGAAACAGTTCAGGGTCAGGACATACTCCTTGATGAATTCAACAAGGGCGGATTCGCCATGGTAATGTTCAAGGGAATGGACGATAAGGATATGGACAAGTGCTGTCAGAAGATAGAGAATATCGATCATGTTGACAGCGTAATTGCCTATGACACGCTTCTTGGTCCTCAGGTTCCGGATATCATCTTGCCGAATGAAATCAAGGATGTCTATGAAGATGGGGACACTCAGCTGGCAGCTGTATTCTTTGACACGCCTACATCGGACGTCGGATCCATTGAAGCTATTCAGGCAATAAGAAAAGAGTGCGGTAAACAGTGCTACGTAAGCGGCATGAGTGCCTTTGTAACAGACCTTAAGGAAGTATCCGAACACGAGGAACCGATTTACGTCGCTATAGCCGTAGTTCTGGCGACGCTGCTCATGGCTCTCCTCATGGACTCCGCCTTCGTTTCCGTAGTATTCGTACTTGGAATCGGTATGGCGATTATATTCAACATGGGAAGCAATCTGTTCCTGGGTGAGATTTCATATATTACAAAGGCAATAGCGGCGGTTCTTCAGCTGGCTGTAACGATGGACTACTCCATATTCCTGTGGCACAGCTACGAGGAGCACAGGTTTGATATGGGCATGGACAGGGAAGAGGCCATGGCAAACGCCATAGCCAAGACTCTTGTCTCGGTAACGGGAAGCTCGATCACTACGATCGCGGGATTCCTGGCTCTTTGCTTCATGACATTCACGCTCGGGCTGAATCTGGGCATCGTAATGGCGAAGGGAGTACTGATCGGAGTAATCACAAGCGTAACAATACTGCCGGCGCTGATACTCGGACTTGAGAAACCAATATTCAGGACGAAGCACAAACCGCTGATGATAAATTTCGAAAAGCTGTCAAAAGGCATCGTCAGAAGACCTGCAATCCTGATAATACTGTTTATCGTGCTTCTGCCGCCGGCGCTTTATGGTTATACACATACTGAGACCTATTACAAGCTGGACGAGGGCGTACCGCAGGATCTGCCGTTTGCCATATCCAATGAGATGCTTCGGGATGATTTCGGTATTGCGACGCAGCACATGATTCTGCTGGATTCCAACATCCCGCAGAAAGAAGTGCGGGAAATGATGAGCGATCTGGAGAATGTTGACGGAGTTAAAGCCGTTCTCGGCATGCAGAGCGCTCTGGGCCCGAGTGTTCCGGAAGAGATACTGCCATCCGCTCTTGAGGGCACGCTGGTGAGTGACAATCATCAGCTACTCCTGGTAACGACGGAATATGAAGTCGCGAGCGATGAGATTTACAATCAGCTCGTACAGATAAACAAGATAATCAAGAGCCATGACAAGGACAGCCTGCTCATCGGAGAGTCGGCGTGTACAAAGGACCTTATCGACGTTACGGACAGAGACTTCAAGATTGTAACTGCCGTTTCCGTCGGAGCGATTTTCCTGATAATACTGTTTGTTCTTCAATCGCTGTCGCTGCCGTTAATACTGGTAGGATGCATTGAACTGGCCATATTCATCAATCTGGGCATACCTTTCTACACAGGAACGGTAATGTCGTTCATAGACTCGATATGTATCAGCACGATTCAGCTTGGCGCGACCGTCGACTACTCGATACTGTTCACAAACCGGTATAAACGGGAGCGTAACGCTGGACTTGACGCAAGGAACGCGGTTTCTGTTGCCCACATGAAGACGATGCCGTCGGTTTGCGTCAGCGCCATAGGATTCTTCGCGGCGACATTCGGCGTATCAGTATATTCAGACATAGACATCATCAGCTCAATGGTATTCTTCATGGCCAGAGGAGCAGCGGTCAGCATGCTGGTCGTAATGTTTATACTTCCGGCCATGATTGTGCTGTTAGATAAGATTATAATAAAAACAAGCAGAGGGTTTGAACAAGTTGAAGGCGCGTATCATTATGGGCGCCTCGTACGGGAAGGAGATACAGATGACCAGTAAACCCATAAGCAGAAAAATAATTTCAATTGTGACAGCTGCGCTCACGATGGTTGTGATGTGCGGGCTTCCTGCCTTTGCATACGCTGCGGACACAGGCGTTTCCAAGGAGGAAACGGTGTATGTCGTGACTAACAGCACCGGTGAGCAGCAGGATGTAATTGTCAGCGACCATCTCGTGAACAAGGGCAAAGTCAAGACGATCTCAGATGAGACGACTCTGTCCGACATCGAGAATGTCAAAGGCGAGGAGACCTTCAAGCAGAACGGTGACGCGCTGACCTGGGATGCGGGCGGAAACAGCATCTACTACCAGGGCAAAACGACTGAAGAAGTTCCTGTCACCATGGATGTGACCTACAGACTCGACGACAAGGTAGTCAGCGGTCCGGAGCTTCAGGGCAAGAGCGGCAAGGTGGAGATAAGAATTCATTATGAGAACACCGCGACCTACGAAGGGTCAACAGTACCGTTCATCGTAATGACGGGTCTTATGGTAACCGACGAGACATTCAAGAACATCAAGGTAAGCAAAGGCAAGGTCATCGATGACGGTGAAAAGCTCATGGTGGTCGGAATGGCAGCGCCTGGTCTGGCGCAGACACTGGGTATCGGAGAATCGGAGCTCGGCATCGGCAGCACCGTGATCATCACGGGCGATGCAGAGGAGTTCGCCGTGGAAGACATGATGACTATCGTGACCAACGCCTTCTTCGAGGATATTGATTCCGACAGTATCGACGACCTGGATTACGATGATGAGATCAAGCAGCTCGACAAAGGCGCCAATGCGCTTGCCGACGGCAGTGATCAGCTCTACAAGGGACTCGACGCACTGTCCGATAAGATGCCGGATTTGAAGCAAGGCGTGAAGAGCCTGAAAGACGGATCCGATGCTCTTGAGAAAGGCACCAATGATGCGAAAAAAGGCGCTGAAACCCTGTCGGCCGGAATGGAAGAACTGACTGGATCCCTGCCGTCAAAACTGGAAACGATCAGCACGAATCTGGGTACCATCAAAGCGGGAAGCCAGGCGGTTACGAATGGACTCGGCGAGCTGAAAGATAATCTGGACGGTGCGGGAGCCGGCGCAACTGCTATCCAGACTGGATTGACGACCGTCAGTGGGCAGTTGACGGGAGCAGCATCAACCGCGGCAGGTCTCGATTCCAATGCTGACACTTCTTCAGAGGCATGCAGAGAAATTTCAGCGAAGATCGCGGAATTGAAGACAAATAACACGATCGATGACGATCAATATTATGCAATCATGAATGCAATCGGCAGTGACCTCACAGAAATACAGACGCAGAACGGAACCATTTCTGCAACAGCATCTGGACTTGAGAGCGGCCTTAAGAGCGCAGCGACAGCTCTGACAGGAGAGGAAAGCCAAATTTATAATGGCGTAGGACAACTGGGCGCCGGACTTGATGCCGCATATGATGCTGTCGCCGGAGAGGATAAACTGCTTGCCGGTTCTACTGCCGTTACCGGTGGTATCGAAACCCTTCAGACAGGTGTCAACGACAGCATTACAGCGATGCAGCCAAAGCTCACGTTGCTCAATACAGGCGCGAAACAACTGAAGGACGGTGAGGTCAATCTTGCCGGAGGAGCCAAGCAGCTGGCCGAGGGCATGGATAAACTCTACAACAGTGCCGATACTATGGTGAACGGCGTTTATCAGCTCGATAACGGCGCATACAAACTTCGTCAGGGCATGTCCAAACTCTACAAACAGGGCATCAAGAAGATTGTCGACATGTACAACGACGAGCTGAAGGGCACACTCAACGACGCCCGCAGCATGCTCGACGCAGGCAAAGGCTACAAGACCTTTACAAAACTGCCTTCAAGCATGGACGGAAACGTCAAGTTCATTTACAAGACCGACATGACAGAATAATCTTTACATCAGATTAAAGAATCCCGCAGTTTTTGAGCAAAAAAGTTGTAAAAACTGCGGGTTTTTTAATGTTTTCAGGATTTACAGACGTTAGACCCTCACAATTTTGTGAGGAAATTTAATAATTTGGGGCACAAGGTTACAATAAGCCAGCTATCCCGTTGACATCAGAGGCGGGAATGCATAAAATAACTCACATCGGACTTACGGCGAATGCGCTGAAAGCCGTGGAGCAACAGGAGAAAGATAATGCAGAACAAGATGGGCACCATGCCCGTTGGCAGATTAATACTGAACATGTCATGGCCGGCGATACTGTCTATGATGATTCTGGCGCTGTACAACATCGTTGACAGCTTTTTTGTCGCGCGGCTGGGAGAAGAAGCTCTCGCAGCCATTACATACATTTTCCCGGTGCAGATGGTGCAGATGTCCTGCGCAATCGGAACAGGCGTGGGCATCAATTCCCTGATTTCCAGAAGACTTGGAGCGAGGAAATTCGAAGAGGCAAATCTGGCGGCCAGTCATGGATATCGTCTGGCTTTTTTCAACTGGGCCGGATTCGCGCTGATCGGTATCTTCCTGTCTCGTCCGATTCTGGAAGTAATGACCCAGACTCCATACATCCTGGAAGAGGGCACTAAGTACATGACCATCGTCATGGTAGGCTCGCTCTTTGTGTTCGTACAGGTATTTACAGAGAAGATCATTCAGGCAACAGGCAACATGATTTTGCCTATGTTCTGCAGTATTCTTGGAGGCGTGTTCAACATTGCCCTTGACCCGCTCCTCATCTTCGGTATAGGACCTTTTCCTGAGATGGGCGTAGCAGGCGCTGCAGTAGCAACGATTACAGGGCAGTTCTTCGCAATGTGTCTGGGGCAATACATGCTATTTGGCCGCAAGCACCCGGTCAGGGTTAAGTTGCGCGGTTACAAGTGGCAGGGACACATCGTCAGAGATATATACGCTGTCGGATTCCCGGCTATATTAATGCAGTGCATAGCGTCCGTAATGCAGTTTGGAATGAACATGATTCTTAATTCGTTCACAGAAACAGCTGTAGCGGTCATGGGCGTATACGGCAGACTGCAGTCCTTTATCTTCATGCCTGTATTCGGACTTAATCAGGGCGTCCTCCCGATAATGGGATATAACTACGGAGCCAAGAACAAGCAGCGGCTCATGGATGCGTATAAAAAAGGCTTCGCCTTTGCCTTTGCGATAATGGCAGCAGGGCTTATAGTATTCCAGCTGTTCCCGCACGAGATCCTCGGCGCGTTCAACGCTCAGGGCAATCAGGATATGTATGATATCGGAATTCCGGCGCTGAGAGCTGTCAGCTGGTGTTTCCTTCCGGCGTCGTACGGAATCATGACATCGTCCGTATTTCAGGGTACAGGACACGGGTTCATGAGCTTGTGGAGTTCCATGATACGTCAGCTGATTGGTGTACTTCCAATTGCATATATTCTGGGAAAACTGTATGGGCTCAACGCAGTATGGTGGGCGTTCCCGCTGGCCGAAATCCTGGGAACAGCGTATCTGATCATCGCTTTCGTATGGCTTTACAAGAAAGAAATAAAAAATCTGGGTGAATGACACCCAGTTTTTTTATGAAACATATTTTTATGGATACAGATACACAAGCGGTATTTCCTCGTATGTCCGGTCTTCGGAATCCATCATGACCAGATCCAGAATCTTAGGATCGCGGAGCAGGTGCTTCCAGCATGTGTATGTCGCTTTGATGAAGTCGTCGTTAAGTCTGACGAAATCAGTGATAAGCGGACATTCATAAGGCAGTTCGTCCGCGCATATTATCATGTGCAGTATTCCATCTTCATCGATGTGAGGTGACAGCGGGAAGGTGCGGCACTGAATAGGCCGTTTTTCTCTCTTGCACAGCGGGGCCGTGCGGCACTGTATGAACGGTACGCGCCCGTGCCAGCTGTCGGGATAATCGTAATCCTCAGCAAGAAGAGAGCCCCACGAGATCCATTCGTCATCGGACTCATCAAACACCTTTTCTTCTCCGGGCAAAAGCATCAGCCCCATGTATTTATCAGCGTTTTCATCTCCCGCGGCTGTGTACTCGATATCATCAGGCTCATAGTCGCAAAGGCAGCATGCCGCTCCGCATAGAATCCCGCAATCGAAGTCTACAGGAGACACCTGATCCAGAAGCCGATAGATTGCCTGATAGGTTGTTTTTGTAATAGTGCTCTTCATGAAAATCATTATATTTTATTAAATGCCTTTTTGCAAAATCATTCACATTTATGTTGTTGCATGCGACGGCATTTAGAGTATAATATACATTAGTTTTTTGTAACCAATTTAATTGCATATATATGTAGAATATTTTACAGGACGGGAAAATATGAGATTAGGTATTGACGTAGGGTCAACGACAGTCAAGCTTGTTTTTCTTGACGATGACAACAAGATTATTTACAGCAGATATGAAAGACACATGTCCAACGCGTTCCTCAAGGTGCAGGAACTCATAAAAGAAGCGCATGAGGAATTCGGAGACAAGACAATTCAGGCTGTAATCACAGGCTCAGGCGGACTCAGCATCGCGAAGCTGATAAAGGTTCCGTTTGAACAGGAGGTAATATCCTGCAGCAAAGCCGTGCAGACTCTCATTCCGGAGACGGATACAGCCATCGAACTCGGCGGTGAGGACGCCAAGATTACTTTCTACGGACAGACTATCGAGCAGAGGATGAACGGAACATGCGCCGGAGGCACAGGCGCGTTCATCGACCAGATGGCTGTTCTTCTGAACACGGACGCTGACGGTCTCAACGAGGCGTCAAAAAATCATACTCTTATTTATCCGATAGCCGCCAGGTGCGGAGTTTTCGCAAAGACAGACATACAGCCGCTGATCAACGACGGCGCCAAAATCGAGAATCTGGCTGCGTCAATATTCCAGGCTGTAGTCGATCAGACTATTTCAGGTCTGGCGTGCGGACATCTTATAAAGGGTAAAGTAGCATTCTTGGGCGGCCCTCTGAGCTTCCTTCCGGAACTCAGGGCCAGATTTATCGATACGCTTAATCTGAAGCCTGAGGAAGTAATCATACCTGAAGACGGCAAGCTCTTTGTTGCAGTCGGCGCCGCGCTTCTCGCTGAGGAGAAGGAAGAGACGAGTCTTGGCGATATCATGACAAGACTTCAGAACGCGGACCAGAGCGAGCTCAGCGATACGGCCCGCATTGAACCGCTCTTCAGAAACCAGCAGGAGTTCGACGAGTTCAAGGAACGTCACGACAGGGCAAAGGTCAGACGCAAGCCTTTCTCTGAAGCAAAAGGCAGACTGTTCCTCGGAATCGACGCCGGCTCAACAACAACGAAATCAATCGTAATAGACGATGACAAAAATGTCCTTTACACGTTCTACAGGAGCAACCGCGGCAAGCCGATCGCTCCTATAATTGAAATGCTCAAGGACGTATATGAGAAGATGCCTGAAGGATGTTATATCGGCGGCACAGCCGTCACAGGATACGGCGAGAATCTGATCAAGGCTGCATTTAAGTGCGATATGGGCGAAATTGAGACCATGGCTCATTATAAGGGCGCTGAGGAATTTCTGCCTGGTGTCGAGTTCATTCTCGACATCGGCGGGCAGGACATGAAGTGCATGAAGATCAAAGATAACGCAATCTACGATATCATGCTCAACGAGGCCTGTTCCTCAGGCTGCGGTTCCTTTATCGAGACTTACGCCAAGTCAGTCCAGATGAGCGTTCCTGATTTTGCACAGGAAGCCCTGTTTGCGGAAGGTCCGGTCGATCTTGGCACGAGATGCACGGTATTCATGAATTCAAAGGTCAAGCAGGCGCAGAAGGAAGGCGCGACTATCGGTGATATTTCCGCCGGCCTTTCATATTCAGTTATCAAAAACGCCCTCTACAAGGTAATCAAACTCAGAAATCCTGAAGACGCGGGAGAGAAGGTCGTCGTACAGGGCGGAACATTCCTCAACGACGCTGTTCTGAGGTCAATTGAAAAGATTCTCGAGAAGGATGTAGTGCGTCCGGACATATCAGGACTTATGGGTGCCTTTGGCGCCGCGCTCATTGCCCGTGACAACTACAAGGGCGGAGAATCAAGCCTGCTCAAGCCTGATGAGCTTGAAAGCTTCGACGTTGAGACGTCTACGACAAGATGCAGAAGATGCGAAAACAACTGTCTGCTCACCATAAACAAGTTCGCGGACGGTTCACGACTGATTACAGGAAACAGATGTGAAAAGGGAGAAGGAAAGACTGAAACGAGTCACAGCGAGCTCCCTAATCTGTATGAATACAAGTTCAGAAGACTGTTCAGATACGAGCCGCTCAGTATTGAGGATGCGCCGAGAGGCGAGGTCGGAATCCCTAGAGTACTCAACATGTACGAGAACTATCCTTTCTGGTTCACGTTCTGGACTCATCTGGGATACAGAGTCGTTCTGTCGCCGCAGTCAAAGAAATCAATATATGAGATGGGAATGGACACCATATCATCCGATACTGCGTGCTATCCGGCAAAGATAGTACACGGACACGTCAAGTGGCTTGCGGAGCAGGGTCTCAGGTTCATCTTCTATCCGAGCATAAACTATGAGCGAGTTGAGGATCCTAAGCAGCCAAACCACTACAACTGTCCGATCGTAGCGACATATCCTGAGGTTATCGCAAACAACATGGATGAGGTCATCGCGGAAAACGGAATAGATTTCATGCATCCTTTCCTGCCGTACGACAATGACAAGTATCTGATCGACGAACTTGCTGACGTGCTTTCGGACAAAGGCATCAGCAAGCAGGAGATACGCCATGCGGTCAGAGCCGCGCGCCGCGAAGACGAGCAGTTCCACAAGGACATGAAGCAGGCCGGCGAAGACGCTCTCAAGTACGCTGAGGACAATGACATCAAGTGCATCATCCTCGCGGGAAGACCGTACCATGTAGATCCTGAGATAAACCACGGACTCGACAAGATGATCAACTCATTCGGAATGATAGTTCTGACTGAGGACTCAATAGCCCACAGAGCGAAGCTCGAGCGTCCTATCAGAGTGCTCGACCAGTGGATGTACCACTCACGCATGTACAGAGCGGCGATATTCGCGGGAACAAGAAACGACATTGAACTGATACAGCTCAACTCCTTCGGATGCGGTCTGGACGCAGTAACGACCGACCAGGTTCAGGAGATTTGCCATAAGAACAACAAGCTGTACACGGTTCTGAAGATAGACGAAGGATCAAATCTCGGCGCCGCCAAGATCAGAATCAGATCTCTCAGAGCTGCAATGGCTGAACGTGAAAAGAACGAGGTCAAGGCAAAACCTGACAACACTCCTTACGAAAGAGCCTTCTTTACAAAGGAGATGAGGGATGACAACTACACGATAATGATGCCGCAGATGTCACCGATCCACTGGAATCTGGTGGAAGCGATGATGCAGTCCTGCGGTTACAATGCCAAGCAGTTACCGCCGGTCAGTGTTCACGCAGTGGACGAAGGACTTAAATACGTCAATAATGACGCATGTTATCCGACCATCGTCACTTTAGGGCAGACCATTGCGGCGCTTAAGTCCGGTGAATACGATTTGGACCACACGGCAATCTTCATGTCACAGACAGGCGGTCAGTGCAGAGCGTCAAACTACGTTTCGCTTCTGCGTAAAGCGCTGAAGGATCTGGATATGCCGCAGATTCCGATAATTTCCGTCAACATGGCCGGACTTGAGAAGAATCCGGGGTTCAATCTCATGGACTGGAATCTGATCAAAAAGGGCATGATGGCAGTCGTCTACGGAGACCTGTTCATGAGAGTTCTCTATTCAACACGTCCATATGAGGTTGAAAAGGGCAGTGCCAACGCTCTCTATGAGAAGTGGAACAAGATAGCGATGGAGAACTGCAGGAACGGCAACTGGAAAGAGTTCAAGCGCAACTGCAAGGGCATATGCATGGATTTCGACGATCTGCCTTTGCGCGATATAAAGAAGCCGAAGGTCGGTGTCGTAGGTGAGATTCTTGTAAAATACCATCCGACCGCGAACAACGATATCGTTGGCGTTATCGAGGAAGAAGGTGGCGAAGCAGTTGTACTGGATCTTCTCGACTTCATCCTCTACGGAATGTATAACAAGACGTTCAATTATCATCACCTTTCGGGCACCTACATGCAGATGAAGGGGAACAACGCAGCGATTGCTGTCCTTGAGAAGATAAGAAAGCCTGCCAGAGTGGCGCTCAGTGAGTCGAAGAGGTTCCAGGAGCCGGCACATATCGAGGATACGGCCAGATCCGCACAACAGGTCATCTCCCTGGGCAACCAGTGCGGCGAGGGATGGCTCCTCACAGGCGAGATGGTTGAGCTCATCGAAAACGGCGTTGAAAACATCGCTTGTCTGCAGCCATTCGCGTGTCTGCCTAACCACGTAACAGGCAAAGGCATGATGAAGGCGATGCGCAAGTTCAGCCCTGACGCCAACATAGTCGCGATAGATTTCGACCCGGGCGCTTCACACGTTAATCAGCTGAACAGAATCAAAATGATGATGACGACGGCCCACAGGAATCTGCGCAAAAAACTTGCAGAGAATGAGCATAGGGGATAGAATAAGAACAGATAAATAACACATTTAAGGAGGCGTCTTTATGGGAAGACACGGAACAATAGCAGGTAGAAAAGCAGCGCAGGACTCAAAGCGTTCGGCAATGTTCACTAAGTACGGCAGACAGATTATCGTAGCCGCCAAGGCCGGAGGAGATCCTGAGTACAACGCGACTTTGAGAGTTGCCATCGAAAAGGCAAAAGCCATCGGCATGCCTAACGATAACATAAAGAGAGCGATCAAGAAGGGCACAGGAGAACTGGAGGGAGAATCTTATTCAGAACTGAGCTTTGAAGGTTACGGAGTAGGCGGAGTTGCGGTCATCGTCGAAGCACTGACTGACAACACGAACAGAACAACTTCAGCTGTAAGATCGACATTCGACAAGCACGGCGGAAATCTTGGAACTCCGGGATGCGTATCATACATGTTCGCGCGCAAGGGCGTCATAGTCATCGAGAAGACTGATGACATCGACGAGGACGAGCTCATGATGGTAGCCCTCGACGCCGGTGCTGACGACATGGAAGTAAATGAGGACAGCTTTGTAATCTATACAGAGCCATCAGCTTATACAGATGTTCACGCAGCACTGACAGACGCCGGATATGAGTTTGTTGAGTCCGAAGTAGAGTACGTTCCTTCAATGGAAGCAGCTCCAAAGGATGAGAAGGATCTGAAGAAGCTCAAGAAGATGATCGACTTCCTTGAGGATAACGACGACGTTCAGAAGGTTCACCACAACTGCAGCGTCGATCTTGAAACCGTCGAACTGTAGGAAGCGCTGCCCTGAGGGCAGACAGTTTAAACATGTTTTTGCAAATAATCCTGAAGTGTTTGTTGGGGAAACTATAATTCAACCTACATCATCACATAGGGAACCCGAGTCCGATCTGAGATATGTCAGGCCCGCTCCGACGGGAAGACAGAAGGCAGAGGCAGGGTACCCACCTAACATTCGTTAGGGCGTGAATTATAACCCTGACGGCATGTCGGGATTATTGTTTTATTAAATCAGGAGATATTATTCATGACAGCACTCACACCACGTGAGATTATGATCAAACAGTCGGACGGGTCCGTCCCAAAAGCGACAGGCAGCTTCGGAAAGCTGTTCGTTTTAGGCATGCTCGCAGGAGCTTTCATAGCTCTTGGCGCGCAGGCCTCACTGATGGGATCCTTCAATCTGACTTCCGACCCCGCGACATTCGGTATAGGTAAAGTCGTAATGGGCGCCATATTTCCTGTGGGCCTCATGATGGTCGTAATGTGCGGCGCGGAGCTGTTCACGGGAAACTGCCTGATGATCATAGGCGCGCTTGACAAAAAGATCAGAGTCTCACAGATGCTCAGAAACTGGGGAATAGTCTATGTCGGCAATCTGGCCGGCTCACTGTTTGTCGTGGTCTGCATAGCATACAGCGGGCTGTGGGATTCGGGAGCAGGACTGCTGGGAGCCATGACCGTCAAGACAGCGGTCGGCAAGTGCAGTCTCAGCTTCGGCAGAGCAGTCGTTCTGGGCATATTCTGCAATTTCCTGGTATGTCTTGCTGTCTGGATGGCGGCCGGATCACAGGAGACCATCGGCAAGATATTCGCCATCTGGTTCTGCATAGGACTGTTCATCATTTCGGGATTCGAGCACAGCGTAGCCAACATGTACTTCATTCCTGCTGGAATGATAGCGGCGGGCAACGAGTCATATGTCAGCCTTCTCGGACTTGATACAAGTTCGCTTACAATGTTCGGATTTCTTATAAAGAATCTCCTGCCGGTAACGATAGGAAACATAATAGGCGGTTCAATATTCGTAGGAGCAGTATACCGCTGGTGCTACAAGTAATCTGACCTGACGATGCATACTGGAGGTTAACTATGTTTGGTAAGAAAAAAACGGAAACAGTCAATGTTAAGGAGCCTAAGGAACCTAAGCCTCAGAAGGCAGTCAACATGAAGAAGCTCGAGGATCTGTACTACGCTGCGGAGAACGCGAGAAAACACGCGTACGCGCCGTATTCGGATTTCAGGGTAGGCGCAGCGCTGCTGGTAAAGCCGAACGAGGATTCAGTGCTTCCAAAGAACAAGATGTACACAGGCGTGAACATCGAAAACGGATCGTACGGAGCGACTCTCTGCGCGGAGCGTGTTGCTTTTGCAAAGGCAATATCAGACGGTGTTCTCGAATATGACATAGGTGAGAATCCGTTCGTTGCCATCGCGGTATCCGCAGGTGACGAGGAAGCGCTTCCGTGCGGCATATGCAGACAGTTCATGAGTGAATTCGCTCCTGAAATAACTGTAGTTACAAAAGCTGACGGCCAGATAAGGATAAGAAATCTCATGCAGCTTCTGCCAGAGAGCTTCCAGCTGAACAAGGATGAACAGGCAGCTGTCGCGGCCCTCGAAGCGGCGGATGTATCTGATGAGTCCGAGGCAGAGGAGGTTCCTGCAGCCGAATCTGCTGAGGAAGCTGCAGCTGAAGAAAAGGCCGAATAGAAAACAGACAGAAAACAGAAGGTGTGTTTATGAAAAGAATAGCGCTGATCGACGGGAACAGCCTTATAAACAGAGCTTATTATGCCATGCGTAATCCCATGATAACAAAGGACGGGATATATACACATGGCATATTCGGCTTTATCAACATGATGGACAAGATAATCAGGGACTACGGCCCTGAGTACATGGCCATCGCCTTTGACATGAAATCGCCTACTTTCAGGCATGAGCAGTATGACGAATACAAGGCGGGACGCAGAAAAATGCCGCCTGAGCTCGCCATGGAGATTCCTATTCTAAAGGACATTCTCGACGCCATGAACATAAGGCGTGTTGAACTTGAAGGATATGAGGCGGACGACATTATCGGCACTCTGGCGAAAATGAGTGAGGACAGCGGTCTGGAGACCTTCGTATTTACGGGCGACAAGGACCAGCTTCAGCTTGCTACTGAAGCGACAAAGATAGTTTATACAAAGAGGGGAGTGTCGGATTTTGACATATTCGATCACGACTCTTTCTGCGAAGCGTATGGATTCACACCACTTCAGTTCATAGATTACAAAGGCCTCGCGGGCGATTCCTCGGACAACATTCCGGGCATTCCGGGAGTCGGAGGCAAAACCGCTACGAAGCTCATACAGCAGTTCGGAAGCGTCGAGGACATCATCGCGTCGGTTGATGATATTAAACCGGCCGGCCTTCAGGCCAAAGTCCGCGACAACGCGCAGCAGGCAATGATGAGCAAGCGCCTTGCTACGATTATGACTCAGGTTCCCCTGGATATAGGCGTAGAGGACTGTCTCATGAAAGAACCTGATTACGACAGGCTTATAGAGATATACAAAAAACTGGAGTTCAACAGGTTCCTGAGCAGACTCAAGGTAAGCCAGTCCGGTGAAGATGAGGCTGACTTTGCGGAAACTTCCGTAGAAGACGCAAAAACAGAAGAAAAAATCGATAGAGAAAGCATAGAAAAGCTGACAGTATCATCAGAAGAACAGCTGGGTGACATTCACTTAAGCGGAAGAACAGCGATCAAGGTCTTCGGTGACGGAAACCACATCGCGGCGCCTCACATAGACTGTATATCTGTCATGAACGGAAAAAAGTATTATTTCTTCCGTGACGGAGCGCTTGACGGTTTTGGCGAGTGGCTGGGAAGAGAGATGGCAGCGGATAATCCGCCGGCTTTCTCCGGTCATGATCTAAAGACATCTTACTATATGCTTATGAGCGTCTACGGTCTGGAAGGTTTCAGCACGGAGTTCGATACGGCCATAGCCCAGTATGTTCTCGATTCGGGGAGAAGCAACTATGAACTTCCTGCTCTGAGCAACGAATATCTGCACACGAGTCTGCCTGAGGAAAAAGAAGTTGCGGCCTCGGGCGCCCAGCTTGACATGTTTTCCGACAGCCTGGCTGTTTACAATGACTACGGTTTTGATATATGCGCTACAGTTCTCGACCTGGAGACGCTTCAGAAGGCCCAGATAAGCGCTCAGAAGCTTGAAACTCTGCTTTATGATGTGGAACTCCCTCTCATAGAAGTGATGGCTGAAATGGAAAAAGAGGGCTTCCGCACTGACAGGGAATTTCTGGCGGAATTCGGCGAGACCCTTGCCGCTGAGATAGACGGACTTGCAGCAGGCATACACGAAATGGCCGGTGAGGAGTTCAATATCAACTCAACCCAGCAGCTCGGCGACATACTGTTCGAAAAACTGGGCCTGAAACACGGCAAGAAGAACAAAAAAGGATACTCGACTAGCGCGGAAGTGCTTGAAAAGATAAAGAACGATCATCCTATAGTTCCGGCGATCCTCGAGTACAGGACGCTTACAAAGCTCAAGAGCACTTATGTTGACGGGCTTATTCCTCTCATAAACGAAGACGGCAGGATACACGCCCACTTCCAGCAGACAGTCACGGCGACAGGAAGAATCAGCTGCACGGAGCCTAACCTGCAGAACATTCCTATCAGACAGGAACTGGGACGCCAGCTGCGCAAAGCCTTCGTACCTGAAACAGACGAATGCCTGCTCATAGGCGCCGACTATTCGCAGATCGAGCTGAGAGTTCTGGCGCACATGGCGGATGACGCAGCTCTAATCGACGCGTTCAACAAGGGCGAAGACATACACAGAGCGACGGCCGCCAATGTCCTCGGCATTCCTGAGTCTGAGATAACGCCTGCTGAGCGCAGCCGCGCAAAGGCAGTAAACTTCGGCGTTATTTACGGCATGAGCGCTTTCGGCCTTTCAGGTGAGCTCGACATATCAAGAAAAGAGGCTGAGGACTACATAAACGCCTACTTTGAAAAGCACGTTCAGGTAAAGAAATTCATGGACGATTCTGTTGCCTTTGCAAAGGCGGAAGGGTATGTCACTACGCTGCTCGGCCGCAAACGTTACATAAAAGAGATCAACGCGCCTAACTACATGGTGAGACAGATTGGCGAAAGACTCGCGATGAACTCGCCGATACAGGGAAGCGCCGCGGATATAATAAAAATCGCTATGATCAGAGTCTACGACGCCATCAGAAAGGCGGGACTCAAATCAAAACTCATTCTTCAGATCCACGATGAGCTCGTCATAAACACGTATCCGGATGAGAAGGAAACTGTTGAGAAGCTCCTCGTTTATAACATGGAGTCCGCTTACAAGCTCGCCGTAGAGCTGAAGGCGGATCTGAATGAAGGCAGGAACTGGTACGAACTGAAATGATAGTCATAGGAATTACAGGCGGAATAGGCTCAGGCAAATCCACTGCCTCTGAATACCTCATAAGCGAAGGTTTTGCGTGCATTGACGCTGATCAGATCGGAAGAGACCTTACAGCTGACGGGCAGCCTTTGCTTGAGAAGATAGGGGAGATGTTCGGTTGCGTAAGCGGCTCCGGCAGCGTCGGCAACGGTCTCGTACTGGACAGAAAGGCCATGGCCGATCAGGTATTTGGAGACAGCATCGTCAGGGAGCAGTACAATCGTCTCATACACACTGAAATAATCGCGCGCATCGATGAGCGGATAGCTGAGCTTCGGCAGACAGACGTCCGGGGAATACTTCTGGACGCGCCGCTGCTCTTTGAAGCCGGGATAGATGACAGATGCGACGCGGTAATCCTTGTTACCGCGGATATTGATAAACGCATTGAGCGGGTGTGCCTCAGAGACGGCTCCGACGAGGAGAAAATCCGCGGCAGAATCAGCAGTCAGATGAGCGATGAAGAGAAGGCCAGACGCTCCGATTATGTGGTGGACAACTCGGGAGAGCCTGAGGACATGTACAGGCAGCTGGATCAGATCATAGCAGGTCTGGGAGTATAACAGCGGACAGAGATTTCGGTGTTGACAAACACAGACTTTACCACTAAAATGAATGAGTGCCTGCGAGGGCACCATTAATATGCGGCCTTGGCGGAATTGGCAGACGCGCACGTTTGAGGGGCGTGTGGGAGACCGTACCAGTTCAAGTCTGGTAGGCCGCACCATGAAGATGAGGTGTCACACGAGTTTCGTGTGACGCTTCTTTTTGTATTCATGTTGTGATATCATAAACCCGTTATGAACAAGTCTCCAAAGAACAAGACAATCGATACTGAGATAAATGCAGGCAGAGAGTATCTGGACAGATGCCTGCGTATTGGTGATGTTAAAGAGCCGGTCCGCGATTTAAGCGACACGATTATCTGCGCGGACATGTTTGCGACGTGCAAATTCATTCCGGCCGGTTCCGCAGACCTCATGATCGTCGATCCGCCGTACAATCTCACCAAGGATTACAGCGGGGAGAGCTTCCGTAAAATGAAGCCTGAGGAATATGAGGAATACACCCGCAGGTGGATTGACGCGACCAGCCATGTTCTTAAGGAGAACGGATCAGTCTATGTATGCTGCGACTGGGAAAGCAGCCTGATCATAGGAAAGCTTCTAAGTGAGCACTACACTGTCAGGAACAGAATAACCTGGCAGAGAGAGAAAGGGCGAGGCTCCGACAGCAACTGGAAAAACAGCATGGAGGACATTTGGTTCGCGACAAAGAGCGATGAATACACATTCAACATTGATGATGTGAAGATTCGCCGTAAGGTAATTGCGCCATACCGCAATGAAGGCGAACCGAAGGACTGGGAGGAGACTGAAAACGGTAAGTACAGAAACACACATCCATCCAACTTCTGGGATGATATTACCGTGCCGTTCTGGTCGATGGCCGAGAACACGGCCCATCCGGCGCAAAAGCCGGAAAAGCTGATGGCAAAACTCATCCTTGCGAGTTCCGTGGAAGGCGACCTTGTTTTCGATCCCTTCGCGGGTTCGGGATCCGCTTGCGTAACCGCAAAGAAACTCGGACGACACTTCATTGGCATCGAAAAGAACGAAAGGTATTGCGTCTGGGCACAGCAGAGACTCGAGATGGCTGAAAAAGACAGAACAATACAGGGTTATGAGGAAGGTGTCTTCTGGGAGAGGAACTCCCGGCGTTAGTATCTTTTAATTGATTATCACGCCGCAAAATGGTAACATCTTACTGTATTTTTATTGTATCGGATCTGACGGTACTTAACATAAAAGGAGAGCGGGATTAAATGTTGACGAAATACAGCGTCAAACGTCCATTCACAATATTTGTAGGAGTCATAATAGCCATAGTTTTTGGCGTGGTTTCGCTATACAGCATGACGCCTGACCTCATGCCGAGTGTCAGCGCGCCTTATTCTGTTGTCATGACTACTTATCCCGGCGCTAACGCGGAGGAAATCGAGAAGGAAATCACTGAACCTCTCGAACAGCAGCTGGCGACACTTTCCAAACTCAATGACATTTCTTCAGTTTCATCCGATAACTACTCGGCGATTACTCTTGAGTTCACCGATGATGTTGACATGGACTCAATGTCCGTGGATATCCGGGACAAGATCGATCAGATAGAAGGGAATTTCCCTGAAACGGCCAGCAAACCTTTAGTAATAAAGATGAACCTCAACATGATGCCTGTTACCGTTGCCGCTATCGGCATGAAGGGGAAGACACCTGTTGAAGTATCAAGATTCGTCAAAGACAATATCGAGGACGATCTCGAAGGCATTGAAGGTGTAGCTTCAGTTAATAAAATCGGAATGATCGATGAGGGCATACAGGTTGTTCTTTCTCAGGATAAAATCGACAAAGTAAACAGCGACGTTTCCGCCGCAATCAAGTCAAAATTCGCCGATGGAGAAGGCAAAGTCAAGAGCGGCATGAACAAGGCCAAGAATGGTTCCTCGAAGATAGATAAAGGCAAGAAGAAGATAAAGAACGGAACCGAAAGCGCGACCTCCCAGCTTGACTCAGCCATTACCCAGTCCGAGAAGGCGAAGAGCGAGCTCGAGAATCAGAGGACTAAGCTCGAGACGCAGCTTGACGAACTGAATCAGCTGATTGTTGAACTTGAAAAGCAGAAACAGGAGCTTGAAAAACAGAGAGACGCTGAAACAGATCCTGAAAAAATCGCGGACCTGCAGGAAGACATCGACGCGTTGCAGGAGTCAATAGATACTATTACCAACGGCACAGAGGATACTCCAGGCATTGGCGCGCTGGAGGCTGCAGTGAATCAGCTCAAGGGTCAGATCAGTGCGCTCAACGATACAATAGGCAAGTTTGAGGCCCAGAGAGACAGTCTCACATTCAAGATGAGTACGTCTTATTCCGATCTGGTCGCGACACAGAGCACACTTCAGTCCGCGGTTTCACAGCTGCAGAGCACTCTTTCGCAGATAGAGTCGCAAAAGCAGGCCGCCCTGGACAGCGCAGACATGACCGGCGTAATAACCATGGACAATGTATCGGCGCTACTTAACGCTCAGAATTTCTCCATGCCGGCAGGCTATGTTACGGACAATGACGCCAAGATACTCGTCAGCGTCGGAGACAAGATCAAAGATGTTGACGAGCTGGAAAATCTCATTCTCTTTGACATGGACATCGACGGCGTGGCGCCTATAAGGGTGAAGGACATTGCGACCGTCTCATATATTGTTGATGACGATGACGCCTACGCAAAAATCAACGGGGAGAATGGTGTCCTGCTCAGCTTTACAAAGCAGTCCACATACGCAACAGCGACTGTAGCGGACAATATTTCCGAGGAGTTCGAGAAGCTCGAAAATGAGCACAAAGGCCTTAAATTCTCGCCTCTGATGGACCAGGGCAAGTACATTCACATAGTAATCAACTCAGTGTTCAGAGATCTGCTGCTTGGCGCGATTTTCGCCATACTCGTGCTGATGTTCTTCCTTAGGGATATCAGACCTACTGCAATCACTGCCATCAGCATTCCTGTCAGTGTCGTATTCGCGATAGCGCTGATGTACTTCACAGGCGTAACCATAAACATGATTTCACTTTCGGGTCTTGCCATCGGCGTAGGAATGCTTGTGGACAACTCGATTGTTGTTATCGAAAATACGTACAGACTGCGAACAATGGGCTATTCTCCTGTGCAGGCAGCTGTTTCAGGAGCTTCGCAGGTAGCCGGAGCCATCACTGCTTCGACTCTGACGACCATATGCGTATTTGCCCCGATCGTTTTCATTGAAGGCATAACCAGAGAACTGTTTACTGACCTGGCGCTTACAGTTACTTATTCGCTGCTGGCCAGTCTGATAATTGCCCTGACATTTGTGCCTGCGGTAGCAAAGGGCCTTCTCGTGCGCAAAACCGGCAAGTCCGTTATCTCACAGAACGGCAGAGTCGTTGCGTGGTACAGGCGGTCTGCGGCCTGGGCTCTTACGCATAAGAAGAGACTTGTTATCGCCGCTCTTGTTCTGCTGTTTGCTTCATCAGGCGTGCTGCTTATAAGAGGCTTTGAATTCATGCCTTCAATGTCTACGTCGCAGATATCCGCCAATGTTACCATGCCTGAGGGCAGTAAATTGAAGGATACGATGAGAGTGAACGACAAGATAAGCGAGGAAGTCAGGAAGATAGACGGAGTGGAATCCGTCGGAGTCATGCTGTCATCCAACATGTCGAGCATGTTCGGAATGTCTTCCGATGACGAAAGCGATGTCAGGGAAACAATGCTGTACATCGTGCTTGAGGACGATAAGGCCGAGCAGGGGAAAAAGGTTGCAAAGGTCATAGAGAAAATATGTGCCGAGAACGACTGCGAAGCAATAACTTCGGCTGACATGGACATGAGCGAATACATGGGCGGCACAGGCGTCTCAATCAACCTGTACAGCGACGATCTCGACAAGCTGCGCATATCCGCGATGAACATAGAGGACAGGCTCAGAGATGTTGAGTCACTTGAAGAGGTCTCTGATGTAACAGAATCGAGTACGGAAGAGGTCAAGGTAACTGTCAGCAAGAATGAAGCCATGAGAAAGGGATTGACTGTAGCACAGGTATTCCAGCAGATTAATTCCAAACTCACTGACGACAAGTCCGCGACCAAGCTTTCGACAGATGGTGAGACTATTGATGTAATGGTTGGAAACACGACTAAGGGCGGTTTCACTCTCCAGGATCTGACGGACATGAAGCTTACTGTTGACAAGCAGGACGGGTCTAAGGAGAAGGTATCGCTTACCAGCATCGCTGTCATCAACAGAGACGCTTCGCTGACATCCATAAACCACGACAACCAGAGGAGAAGCCTGAATGTCACCGCTGGCGTTAAGGATGATTACAACATAACGAAAGTCACCGCCAATGTTAAAAGAATGGTCAACAACGAGAATCTCGTAAAACCGGGCGTAGAGGTCAAGTACAGCGGCGAGAATGAAGAGATCATGAAATCCATGAGGAAGATGCTGCTGATGCTCATCGTGGGAATCATCCTGGTTTATCTGATAATGGTTGCACAGTTCCAGTCTCTGAGATCGCCGTTCATAATCATATTTACGCTGCCGCTCGCCTTCACCGGTGGAATGCTGGCGCTGCTTGTAACCAATCAGGTTCTCAGCGTAATAGGAATGATGGGATTTGTAATGCTCGTCGGAATAGTCGTAAACAACGGAATTGTTCTCGTGGACTGCATCAACAGATTCAGGCTTGAAGGAATGGACATGGAGAGCGCAATCATTCAGGCTGGAGCCGTAAGAATGCGGCCTGTACTGATGACCGCTACAACCACAATACTGGGTCTTATTCCGCTTGCACTGGGGCTCGGTCAGGGCGCTGAGATGGTTCAGCCTGTGGCCATTACATGCATAGGGGGCCTCATCTACGCAACGGCCACAACGCTGTTCATCATCCCTGTTATGTACAGCTGGCTGGCTCGCAAGCACATGGTAAAAATCGAAGACGAAGAACTTGAAATAGTAAATGTCTGATGTTAAAATTGTTTCATCACGCCGGCTTGATGGAATTGGCAGACGTGCGGGACTCAAAATCCCGTGGTGGCGACACCGTGTGGGTTCGACCCCCACAGCCGGCACCATGAAATATACACAGTAAATAATTATAATCATAAAACACAGGAGGAATTAACTAATGGGTGGATCGATGTTTTCAATTCTGATTCTGGTACTTCTGTTCGCAGTAATGTACTTCCTTATGATCAGACCACAGAAGAAGAGAGAGAAAGAAACTAAGGCCATGAGAGCCGGCCTCGGAGTAGGGGATGAGATCGTAACGATCGGCGGACTCTGCTGCAAGGTTGTAAAGACCAAGGAAGAGAGTATTGTCGTTCAGGTTGGACCGGACAAAGTCAAGATGGAGTTCATGAGATGGGCTGTATCAAAGGTTGTAAAGCAGGGTTCCGGCCATGTTGAGAAGGCTTCCGTTGATGATTTTGATGAGGTTGCCGATGCCGAAAAGCATGAGGCAAAGAAGTCAAAGCCTAAGAGAATGAAGAAGGCAGCAGTAGTCGAGGAAGAAGCTGCAGAGGCTGTTGAGGAAGTAAAGGAAGTTGCTGAAGAAGCTGTTCCTGAAGTTGAGGAAGCAGCTGAATAGACACCAGGCTCAACTGATAAAAGGACATGACGCCGCACCGAAATCCGATGCGGCGTTTTCTATTGCAAAAAACATTGATTTCCCCTTAAAAATCAACGGTTTAAGGGTTGTTTGAAATGGTAAAAAAATGTATAATACTATGAATGATTAAATGGATTTTTATTTTTAAAAATACAGACCGGAGGAGTAGATGAATTACACGTTGAGAAAGATTTTAGCACTGTTTATTATTTTATGCGTCATATTCGGATGGCTTGTTACAGTCACCGGAGTAGGCCCTATTACGCCGCTGAAGGACAGAATGAGCCTCGGTCTTGATATCAAGGGCGGTGTTTACGTAATAATGGAGGCGGACGCAAAGGACATCAAGAACATGTCTGATGACGAACTGCGCCAGGCCATGGAGCAGACTCAGACAGTAATTGAAAACCGTATCAATGCCAACGGACTTGGCGAACCGACTATCACCATCGAAGGACAGAACAGAATAAGAGTTGAGATTCCTGAAGTCGAGGATCCTGAAGAAGCCATCGAGCTCATCGGCAAGACGGCTAAGCTTGAGTTCATTCTCGCTGACGGCACGCTGGTCCTTGAAGGAAGCAACGTCAAGAAGGCTGAGGCGGCCAGAGACGACCAGTCGACCGGATACGCCGTAAACCTTCAGTTCGACAGGGAAGGCGCCGATAAGTTCGGAGAAGCGACTACAAAGGCATATAACGGTGAGGTAACCTCAACGGTAGACGGCGTAGGCAGCGGAGCGATTGCCATAGTACTGGACGGTCAGATCATTTCCGCGCCTAACGTAAACGAACCTATCCTCGGCGGAAGCTGTAAGATAACAGGTGACTTTGACCAGGAAGAAGCTCAGCTGCTCGCAGCTCAGATTAACGGCGGTGCGCTGCCTATCGGCCTGAACGAAGTAACATCATCTGTTCAGTCAGCTACCATCGGATACAACGCACTTGAGATGAGCGTCATCGGCGGACTCATCGGTCTCGCCATAATACTCCTGCTCATGCTGTTCGTGTACAGAGGCCTTGGCCTTTGCGCGGACATTGCGCTGCTACTCTATGTTGTGCTGATTCTGAACATAATGTCCTCAATGGGCACTGTTCTTACTCTCCCGGGCATCGCAGGTATCATCATTTCCATAGGTATGGCGGTCGACGCGAACGTAGTAATATTCTCGCGTATACGAGAGGAAATAGTCCTTGGACGAACTGTGCGTGTGGCTACTGAAACAGGATCAAAGAGAGCAATGACGACAGTCATCGACTCACAGGTAACCACGCTTATCGCTGCTGTAATCCTCTATGAGATAGGTACGAGCGCAGTTAAGGGATTTGCTTACACCTTCATGGTAGGTATCATCGTCAGCATATTCACGGCGGTATTCATCACTCAGCTGTACGTCAAGCTCATGGCGGGAAGCGACAGATTCGCCAAAAAGTCACTCTTCGGAATCAAGGAAGACAATTCAGCTACTTTCCACCTGACGAAGACCATACACTTCATGGACAGGAGAAAGATCTTCTACTGCATCTCAGCGGGCATCCTGATTATCGGACTCGGCTTCGGAGTTATCAGAGGTCTTAACTACGGTATCGACTTCACCGGCGGAACGATGATCCAGCTCGACATGGGTAAGCAGGTCAAGATTTCCGAGGTGGATAAAGCAATCAAACAGTTCGACCTTGACCCGCAGATAATATACGCGGGCGAGGACAACGACCAGATAGTAATCAGGACGATACAGTCCCTTGATAAGGCAGGAAGAGCTGAAGTAATTGAAGCAATCAACGACGAGTTCGGAATAAAAGGCAACGACAATGTTGTCGCTCAGGAGTACTTCGGTCCTTCGGTAGGAAAGGAACTGCGGAATAACGCCATACTCGCCATCATCATATCCGCGATATGTATGATGATATACATCAGAATACGGTTCAGACAATGGACCTTCGGCGGAGCGGCGATGCTGGGCGTACTCCATGACGTACTGATTGTAATTTCCTTCTACGCGATATTCGGCATAACGGTAGACAACCCGTTCATCGCCGGTATCCTGACTGTAGTAGGTTATTCCATAAACGACACAATAGTAATATTCGACCGTATCAGGGAGAACATAAGGTACATGAAACGTGGAACTCTCAAGGAGACCATCGATCAGAGTATTACCCAGACCCTGGGAAGATCCCTCATGACTTCACTGACGACCATCATCGTAATGGTTCCGATAGTCATCATCGCGGGAGAATCAATAAGAGAATTCGTATTCCCTCTGATGGTCGGCGTACTCGCAGGTACGTACTCATCGATCTGCGTCTGCTCACCTGTATTCTTTGAACTGGGCAAGAGAGGCAGAACCAGCGAGTATCAGAGACAGATCAAGGAAGCCGAGAAGAAGGCCAAGCAGGAAGGCAAGCCTTACGTACCTAAGAAGGTAAGCGCTCCTGAAGAAGCAAAGGCAATCGAGGCTCAGGAAACAGCAGAAACTGCAGAAGCAGCTGAACCCGCAAAGGCAGCAGAGCCGGTTAAGAAACCTGATACAGCCGCTCAGAGGAAAAAAGAAGTAAACAAGAAGCGCTCAAAACGCTATGTCAAGGGCGTGCAGAAGAAAGAAGAATACAAGGAACCGGACGACACATTCAGACTGTAAGCGATCATGTTGAAGCGAGAATTCCTACAGAAAATTGAAGAGTACAATCCAAACTACGACATGGACATGATCTCCAGAGCCTACGACGTCGCTGATGAGATGCACAGAAATCAGCTCAGAAAGTCGGGCGAAGAGTATCTGATCCATCCTGTTGCGGTGGCGGAGATACTGGCGGAGCTTGGAATGGATTCGGAGACGATTGCCGCCGGGCTTCTGCACGATGTCATCGAAGACACTCCATATACCCTTGAACAGATGGAGAAGGAGTTCGGCAGTGAAGTTGCTGAACTCGTCGACGGCGTAACAAAGCTGAGCGCCCTCAAGTTCGAGAGCAAGGAGGAGAGACAGGCTGAGAACCTCAGAAAGATGTTCCTGGCCATGGCTAAGGACATACGCGTTCTCATAATCAAGCTCGCCGACAGGCTTCACAATCTCAGGACGATCAACTACATGACTCATGAGAAGATCGTCGAGAAATGCCAGGAGACGCTGGACATTTACGCGCCGCTGGCTTCCAGGCTCGGTATCTACTCCATGAAGATGGAGCTGGAGGATATCGCGCTCAAATTCCTCGAACCTAACGCTTACTACGATCTCGCCGAACAGGTCAGCGAGAGAAAGGGCGAGAGGGAGAGCGCCATAAACAAGGTCGTTGATGAGATAAGCAAGGCTCTCGATGAGATAGGAATCGAGCACGAAACATACGGCAGATCAAAGCACTTCTACAGCATCTACAAAAAGATGAAATACCAGCACAAGAATCTGGATGAAATCTTTGATCTGATGGCCGTAAGAATCATTGTAAATACCGTCAGAGACTGCTACGCGGCGCTCGGTCTTGTTCATACGATGTGGACGCCGATCCCGGGCAGATTCAAGGACTACATTGCAATGCCTAAGCCTAACATGTACCAGTCCCTGCATACGACGGTCATCAGCGATTCGGGAAGACCTTTTGAGATTCAGATCAGAACTCAGGAGATGCACC
Source organism: Bacillota bacterium (assembly GCA_017404365.1). GTDB lineage: Bacteria > Bacillota > Clostridia > Peptostreptococcales > Anaerovoracaceae > Lentihominibacter. The sequence continues at coordinate 55,539 of JAFRCM010000014.1, read as the reverse complement.
GCATAGCTGAATACGGTATCGCGGCTCACTGGAAGTACAAGGAAGGTATTGCCAGCGATAAAGAAGAAGTTAAGCTGAGCTGGCTCAGACAGGCTCTCGAGTGGCAGAAGGACGTTAACGATCCTAAGGAGTTCATGGAATCCCTGAAGATGGACCTCTTTTCCAATCAGGTATTCGTATTCACGCCTCAGGGCGACGTCATAGAGCTTCCTGCGGGAGCTACGCCTCTTGACTTTGCTTTCAAGATACATACTGACGTAGGCTGCAAGTGCGTCGGAGCCAAGGTCAACGGCAAGATGGTCACCATAGACCACCAGCTGGAGAACGGCAACATAGTTGACATCGTAACGTCTCCTAACGCCGCAGGCCCAAGCATAGACTGGCTCAAGATCGCCAAGAGCAGCTCGGCCAGAAACAAGATACGCCAGTGGCTCATAAAATAAATCAAGAGCGATACTGTAGACACGGGCAAGGATTCATTCAACCAGTATCTGAGGAGAAAGGGCTACGATCCGAGAATCCTCATGACCAACAACTACATGCTCAGAGCCGCTAAGGATCTGGGATTTAAGGATACCGACGATCTGTACAATCAGCTCAGCTACGGCGGAAACCTTCAGACCAAAGTCGCCAACAAGCTTCAGAGCTATGAGGATGAACGCCTCAAACTGGAGACTGAGGAGAAGAACAAGTCTCTTATTGACGACCTCAACGAGATCAGCGAAAAGACCCAGAAGAAGCTGGAACAGCTCAGAATGGCCGACGCCGATACAGGCGTTGTAGTCGAAGGCGTTGATAATCTCATGATAACCATCGCTAAATGCTGTACGCCGGTTCCGGGTGACGACATAGTCGGTTACATCACAAAGGGCAGGGGAATCACAGTCCACCGTACTGACTGCGATAACATGAAGGCTCTCAGCGAAGAGGACAAGCAGAGACTGATCGATGTCAGCTGGGATCCTAACCTTTTGGACAAGTCATACGACGGTGAAATAAGCATCATCGCCAAGGACCAGAAGGGAATGCTTTCAAGCATATCCAAGGTTTGTGAGGACATGGATGTGAGAATAGTAGGCCTCAACGCCCGCGCAAACAAGGATGAGACGGTAAGAATAAATCTGACCCTCATGATACACGACAGATCGCAGATAGAGAAGCTATGCCGCTCATTCAAGAGCATACCGGGCATAATCGAAGCGTACAGGAACAAAGGATAAGACAAACGGATGAGAGCAGTAGTTCAGAGAGTAACCGAGAGCAGCGTAACCGTAGACGGCAAGGTGACCGGAAGCATAGGCAAGGGCCTCATGGTTCTGATCGGAGTCGAAAAGGAAGATACGGTAAAGGACGCAGAATACATTGCGAGAAAAGTGACAGCCCTGAGGGTTTTTGACGACGAAGAAGGCGTCATGAACCTGAGCATCCAGGACATCAAAGGCGAAATACTCGCTGTTTCCCAGTTCACGCTGCTGGGAGACGACCGCAAAGGCAACCGCCCGAGCTATTTTCAGGCCGCAGGACCGGAAGAAGCGGACGCTCTTTACAGAAAGACAATAGAACTTATAGAAAACCAGGGCATACACGTCGAAGAAGGCGTTTTCCAGGCGGAAATGATGGTAGAGATACACAACGACGGCCCTGTAACGATACTCATGGACAGCCACAAGCTGTTCTGATAATAAGCAAACACGGTTAAAGAAAGGAAACTGATGCAGGTTTACAACATACCTACCGGAGCCATTGGCACCAATACATATCTCGTATATGAAGAGGATTCCATGAAGGGATTTCTCATAGATCCGGGAGCCTATAACAGCGGAGTATCTGAAAAGATAAAGGAACTCGGAATAGACATAATCTATATTATGCTAACGCATGGACACGCCGATCACATCATGGGCGTTGAGGGGTTTAAGGGAGATTTTCCTGAAGCGAAAGTCGTTGCGAACATCAATGAAAAGGAAATGCTGGGCGATGAAAACTTCAACATGAGTCGTCAGTTCGGCCAGCCTACCTCAATTGATGCTGATATTTACGTGGATGACGAGGACGAAATGGACGTAGGAGGACTGCATCTGAAGTTTCTCTTTACTCCCGGTCATTCGCCGGGCGGAATGTGCATATACATACCTGAGGAAAAGACGCTCTTCAGCGGCGACACACTGTTTCAGGCATCAATAGGCAGGACCGACTTCCCGGGATGCTCATTCAAGGCACTTGAGGAGGCCATCCACACCAAACTGTGGCCTTTGCCTGACGACACCAGCGTATTCCCGGGCCACATGGGACCTACGAACATAGGGTTCGAGAAAGAGCACAATCCATTTGTATAGATTCAATTTCAGCAACATTGACAATACAAGCCAGTATGAAGAGCTTATAAAGGAATTCCTTCAGCCGTCACAGTACGGCGAAAATGGGGAAACGGTCCTCGAATACGACTTCAGAGGCGATAAAAACGACCTGAAGAGACAGATCTACAGAGATCTCTCACGTCTTACCGGCGAAGCTCCCAAGTGGGGCATACTCACGGGCATAAGACCGGTCAAGCTGGCCGGAGAGCTCCTGGACAGCGGCGAGGATCCAAAGAAGGTTCTGATGGAACAGTATCTGACGGACGAGACGAAGGCTGACCTCGTTTGCGATATTCTGGAATACCAGCGCGCAAAGGCAGGAAAGCCTGACCCGATGAGCCTTTCGGTGTACATTGGGATTCCATTCTGTCCGACAAGATGCCTGTACTGCTCATTCACCAGCAATCAGGTGGATCAGGAGGCCATGGGTCCATATCTTGAAGCTCTTGGCAAAGAGATAGATTTCGCCGGTGAAGCCGTAAAAAGCGAAGGCTACAAGCTTGAAACCCTGTATTTCGGAGGCGGAACGCCGACATCGCTGAGCGCTGAACAGCTTGACGCGCTTCTGAACAGAGTAAAGTCTGCTTTTGCGCTGGGAAGCGTGAGGGAGTATACCGTTGAGGCCGGAAGACCCGATACGATAACCTACGAGAAGCTTCAGGTGCTTCAGGACCACGGAGTGGACAGGATAAGCATCAATCCACAGTCCATGAAGCAGAACACACTGGACCTGATCGGACGCAGGCACACCGTTGAGGACGTGTATAAAGCCTTTGAACTGGCAGGAAAAGTCGGAATGGAAGTCATCAACGCCGACCTGATAGCGGGGCTTCCTGAAGAAACAGCTGAAGATTTCGCTTACAGCCTGGAGGAGATCATAAGGCTTGGAGCGGAGAACATTACGCTGCATACACTGGCGGTCAAAAGAGCGTCAAGGCTCAAGGAGATGGACGAGAACTTCAACTATAAGGATGAGGAACTCAGAGAACAGATGCTTGCCTCGGCCCATGAGAGACTCAGGGGCTGCGGGTACGTGCCTTACTACCTGTACAGACAGAAGCATACTTCGGGAAACACTGAGAACACAGGATTCTGCAAGGGTGACAGACCGGGGCTGTACAACATAAGAATAATGGAGGAAGCACAGTCGAATCTGGCTCTCGGAGCCGGGGGAATAAGCAAAATCTATTTTCCTGAGGAAAACAGACTCGAAAGAGTGGCCAACGTCTCAAACTACGAGGTTTACATAGACAGAATCGATGAGATGATCGATAGAAAGATAAAAGGTTTCTTTGGAAACCGCTGAACATAAGGAGGAACTAAAATGCTGACAAACGCACCAAAAGGAACAAAAGACGCAATGCCTGATCAGGTTTACAAGTGGCAGTATATCGAGGAGAAATTCGCCGCGATCTGCAGGAGATACGGATTCAAGGAGATCAGAACTCCTATATTCGAGCATACTGAGCTGTTCCAGAGAGGTGTCGGAGATACCACTGACATTGTCCAGAAGGAAATGTACACCTTCAAGGATTTCGGAAACAGAAGCATCACACTGCGACCTGAAGGAACTTCACCGGTCTGCAGAGCTCTCTGTGAGCACAAGACTTACGCTGACCCGCAGCCTACGAAGGTATACTACAACATTCCTTGCTGCAGATATGAGAAGCCTCAGTCGGGAAGACTCAGGGAATTCCACCAGTTCGGCGTGGAGACATTCGGAACCATGAACATGATGGCTGACGCTGAGATCATCGCCATAGGATACGACTTCATCAACGAGATGGGAATAACCGATGTTGAACTGCAGATCAACAGCGTCGGATGCCCTGAATGCAGAGGCAAGCACAGAGACGCTCTGAGAAAGTTCCTCGAGCCTAAATACGACGAGCTCTGCCCGACATGCCAGGAGAGATTCCACACAAATCCTATGAGAATCCTCGACTGCAAGTCGCCTATAGATCAGGAACTGGTAAAGGACGCTCCGATGATGCTGGATTATCTGTGCGATGACTGCAGACAGGCCTTCGAAGAGCTCAAGGCAAACCTCGACGCATTCGGTATCAAGTATGTCGTAAACCCTAAGATCGTCAGAGGACTTGACTATTACACCAAGACTGCCTTTGAATTCGTAACCACTAAAATCGGAGCCCAGGGCACTGTGTGCGGCGGCGGAAGATATGACGGTCTCATCGAGGAGATCGGCGGACCTTCAACTCCGGGTGTAGGCTGGGGAATGGGTAAGGAGAGAATCCTCATGACCATGGAAGCCTGCGGCGTTGAGATTCCTGAACCGGCAGGTACCGATGTGTTCATCGCATTCATGGGCGACAAGGCCAAGGCTTTCGCTCTTAAGCTCATGCACGACCTGAGACTGAAGGGCGTAGCGGTTCAGATGGACGTAATGGGAAGAAACTTCAAGAACCAGTTCAAATTCGCGAACAGAGCAGGTGCCGCAAAGACTGTCATTATCGGAGAGAGCGAGCTTGAGAGCGGAATGCTCCAGATAAAGGACATGGAGAGCGGCGAGCAGACTGAAGTCGCTATTGATAATATAATTGACGAGCTTACAAAGTAAAACCAGGAGACAGATAATGCTATTTAAGAGAACCCACATGTGCGGCGATCTTCGCAGCACTGATATAGGAGCGGATGTTGTGCTGAACGGATGGATCCAGAAGAGGAGAAATCTGGGAGGGCTCATATTCTGCGATGTTAGAGACAAGACCGGTATAACACAGGTAGTGTTCAATGATGAGACAAGCGAAGAACTCTTTGCGCTGGCAGACACGCTCAGAAGTGAATACGTCGTCGGCGTAAAGGGAAAGGTTGTTGAGCGCGAATCTAAGAACCCTGAGATGGAAACCGGAGACATCGAAGTCATAGCCGATGATCTGGTTATCTACTCAAAGTCTGAGACTCCGCCGATCTACATCAAGGACGATGACAATGTCGACGACAACCTGAGACTGAAGTACAGATATCTTGACCTGCGCAAAAAGAAAATGCAGGACAACCTTTCATTCCGCGCGGCGCTGACCACACTGGCCAGAAACTACTACGCCGAGAATGGTTTTACAGAGGTCGAGACTCCGATGCTCATAAAATCGACTCCTGAAGGCGCCAGAGACTATCTCGTACCTAGCAGAATCAATACGGGAAGATTCTACGCGCTGCCACAGTCGCCTCAGACATTCAAGCAGCTTCTGATGGTAGGAGGCACGGACAGATACTTCCAGATTGTCAAGTGCTTCAGAGACGAAGATCTCAGAGCCGACAGACAGCCTGAGTTCACCCAGATCGACCTTGAGATGTCATTTGTGGACGTCGACGATGTAATCGGTATTCAGGAAGGTTTCCTGAAACGCGTCATGAAAGAGATGAAGGGAATTGACATTGAGACTCCGTTCCCGCGCATGACATATGAGGAGGCCATGACACGCTACGGCAGCGACAAGCCTGATACTAGATTCGGATTCGAACTCTGTGATCTGACCGACAAAGTAAGAGACTGCGAGTTCAAGGTGTTCACGGACGCCATCGCGGCCGGCGGAAGTGTCCGTGGTATCTGCGTAACGGGCGGCGCTGAGGAATACACCCGCAAGAAGATAGACAAGCTCACGGAAGCTGTTAAGAGCTACGGAGCAAAGGGAATGGTATGGATGAAGAAGACTCAGGACGGAGTATCATCATCAGTCAACAAGTTCTTCTCACCGGAACAGCTGGAAGAACTCGCTGACACCATGGATGCAAAGGCAGGAGATCTCATCCTGATCATCTCTGATTCCAACAAGGTTGTATTTGACAGCCTGGGATTTTTGAGAAGACACATAGCGGGACAGATGGGACTTCTGGATGACAACAAGTTCAATTTCCTGTGGGTCGTTGATTTCCCTCTGTTCGAGTACGATGAGAAGGAGGACAGATGGTCCGCAATGCATCATCCGTTCACTTCGCCTAAACTTGAACATGCTCAGCTTCTCAAGACTGACCCTCACAAGTGCCTGGCAAACGCCTATGACATAGTCCTCAACGGCGTTGAACTGGGCGGAGGAAGCATAAGAATCCACGATCAGGAAATGCAGGAGGACATGTTCAAGGCCCTGAACATGACTCAGGAGGATATAGATGAGAAATTCGGATTCCTCGTGGAAGCATTCAAGTACGGAGCTCCCCCTCACGGAGGACTCGCGTATGGTCTTGACAGAATGGTGATGCTTCTTACCGGCGAGAAATCAATCAGAGAAGTCATAGCGTTCCCTAAGAACCAGAACGCCCAGTGCATGGTAAGCGAAGCGCCGGGACTGGTTGATGAAGGCCAGCTGGATGAGCTGGGAATCAAACTGAAGTAATGAAGAAGATAGGAATTCTAGGCGGTTCATTCGACCCGGTACATAATGGTCATGTGTCACTCGCGAAGCACGCTCTCATAAAAGGCGGCCTTCACGAGGTCGTCATGATTCCAGCGCGGATTCAGCCCTTTAAGCAGGACCGTGTTCCAGCGTCAGGCGAAGACAGGTTCAACATGCTCGCCCTGGCTGCCGGAAAGGATGACCATATTACGGTATCAAAATACGAGCTCCAGCAGGAAGGCGTCTCATACACATATCTTACGATGAGACACATGCAGGAGTTCTTCGGCGAAGATACAAGGCTGTATTTCATCACCGGAACAGACAGTTTTCTCAAGCTGGACACGTGGAAGAACGCGCCTGAACTGCTTACAAAATACTCGTACATAATTGGAACGAGGCCCGGATACAGACAGGATGAATACGAAGAAGCCCTGCGGAGAATAACATCTGCGTACGGCACTGAAGTCATCAGCATGGAATGGACAGAGCCGGACATTTCGGCGACGCAGATAAGGCAGATGATTGCTGAAGGAAAGCCTGTTGATGATCTCGTTCCGACCGAAGTGGGAAGATACATAAAGGAGCATGGATTATACAGAGTTTGAAAGACTGAAAAAAGAAATAGTGCCTTATATAGAGGATCATCTGAAGCCGTCGCGGCTGGAGCATACGATGAACGTCGTCAAGGTAGCCAGAGAGATGGCCGAGAGATTCGGCGAGGATGCATATAAGGCAGAGATAGCCGCGCTTCTTCACGACATGGCTAAATATGAAAAAAGGCCAGGGGTGAACATGGATTTCGCCCACAGCAAGATAGGGGCCGAGATGTCGCGTGAGATATTCGGCATAGAGGATGAGGACATACTCAACGCCATAGCTTATCACACGACGGGAAGGGCCGGAATGTCGAAGCTGGAGAAGATAGTGTTTCTGGCAGACGCCATTGAGCCGGGCAGGAATTATCCCCGGGTAGATGAGATAAGAGAAGCGGCGGAAACAGATCTGGACAGAGCGTGCATTCTGTCCCTGGAGAGAACAATCGAACATGTTAGAGACGAGAAAGGATGGTATCTCCATCCGGACTCATTAAAAGCAAAACAATACTTGGAGGAAAACAATCTGATGGAATCAAAAGAACTAGCGGAACTTATTGCGAAAACACTCGATGACAAAAAAGGAATTGACGTAGCTCTCATAGATATTGCGGAGCGCAGCTCATTCGCGGATTACTTCGTGCTGGTAAGCGCCGGAAACGAGAGACACGCTCAGGCCCTGAGAGACTCTATTGAAGACGTGCTGGAACCTATGGGAATCTTCCCGAAGAACGTCGAAGGCAAAAACAAGCCGACATGGATTCTCATGGACTACAGAGATGTCATCGTTAACATAATGACACAGGACGCCAGGGAAAAATACAGCCTTGAAAAAATCTGGGGCGACTGTGAAATAACCCTTTGCAATTAATCAAAACAGGATATATCGGAGGAAAAAATGAAGGACAGATATGATTTCAGCGAAATCGAACGCAAATGGCAGAAAATCTGGGAAGAGGAAAAGCCTTTTAAGGTGACAGAAGACCCGGATAAGGAGAAGTACTACGTACTCGAGATGTTCCCTTATCCATCGGGCAAGCTTCACATGGGGCACGTAAGAAACTATTCAATCGGAGATGTTGTCGCCCGTTTCAGAACGATGAACGGCTACAATGTGCTTCATCCGATGGGTTATGATGCTTTTGGTCTTCCTGCGGAAAACGCGGCTATTCAGCACAAAGTAGAGCCAGCGGAGTGGACGTGGGGCAACATAGCAGAGATGAACAGACAGCTGCGTCAGCTCGGTCTGTCATATGACTGGGACAGAGAAGTCGCGACAGCGCATCCAAGCTACTACAAGTGGATGCAGTGGATCTTCATACAGTTCTACAAGGCCGGTCTGGCATACAAGAAAGAGAGCCAGGTAAACTGGTGTCCGAGCTGCCAGACAGTTCTCGCCAATGAACAGGTAGTCGACGGATGCTGCGAGAGATGCGGCACGCTCGTCGGCAAGAAGAATCTGTCACAGTGGTACTTCAAGATCACGGATTACGCTGAGAGACTGCTTTCCAACCTGGACAAGCTTGATGGCTGGCCAAACAAGGTCAAAATCATGCAGAGAAACTGGATCGGCAAATCATACGGTGCCGAGGCCACATTTGACATTCAGGATTACGATGAAAAGCTGACAGTATTCACAACCCGTATTGACACAATCTACGGAACCACTTTCATGGTACTCGCGCCTGAGTATCCGTCGGTTCCTGACATGGTAAAGGGAACTGAATATGAGGCTGATACCATGGCTTACATCGAAAGATGCGCCCGCATGAGCGAGATAGACAGAACCTCAACCACAAATGAGAAGACAGGCGTATTCATCGGAAAGTACGCCATCAATCCGTTCACAGGCAAGACCATGCCTATATACATTTCAGACTACGTACTCATGGGATACGGAACAGGCGCCGTAATGGGCGTACCTGCTCACGACCAGCGTGACTTTGAGTTCGCCAAAAAGTTCGGAATCGAGATCGTTCCGGTAATCGATCCGCAGGATCCTGATGTCGATCTGAACGACCTCAAGGAAGCCTGCGCCGCTGAAGGTAAGGTTATCAATTCAGGTGAATTTAACGGCATGGACAACAAGGAGGCTATCGACAGGATCGCCGAGGTTGCCGAGGAGAGAGGCATAGGCCGCAAGACCATAAACTACAGACTCCGCGACTGGCTCATCTCACGTCAGAGATACTGGGGAACTCCGATCCCGATGATCTACTGCGATGACTGCGGATGGGTGCCTGAGAAGGAGGAGAACCTTCCTGTGCTCCTGCCGACAGACGTCGAGTTCACAGGCAAGGGCGAGTCACCGATCGTTACGAGCAAGACCTTCGTTGATACTGTATGTCCTGTATGCGGAAAGCCGGCGAAGAGGGAAGTGGACACCATGGATACCTTCCTCGATTCCTCATGGTATGAACTCAGATACTGCGACGCGAGAAATGATGAAGAAGTGTTCAGCAAGGACAAAGTTGATTACTGGATGAATGTAGACCAGTACATCGGCGGCGTTGAGCACGCCATCATGCACCTCATGTACGCGAGATTCTTCCAGATGGCTCTCTACGATCTCGGCCTTGTCAAGGACGAGGAGCCGTTCCAGAACCTCCTTACGCAGGGCATGGTAATCAAGGGTTACACTGACAGCAACGGAAAATACATAAAAGCCAAGATGAGCAAATCCCTGGGCAATGTCGTCGGCCCGGCTGAAATCATCGAAAAGTACGGCGCGGATACAGCCAGACTGTTCATACTCTTCGCGGCGCCGCCTGACAGAGAACTTGACTGGTCTGACGAGGGCGTTGAAGGTTCCTTCAGATTCCTCAACAGAATCTGGAGACTGGTTTACGACTTCAAGGAGAAGTATGAGAACATTCCTGGAAACTATGAAATCAGAAATGAAGCTGACAAGAAGCTCGCGTACACACTCAATTACACCATAAAGAAGGTTACTGAGGACATACGCGACAGATTCAATTTCAACACTGCGATAAGTGCTGTAATGGAACTCGTAAACGAGCTGTACAAGTACAAGGAAGGCGATGTCAACGAAGCTCTGTACAGCACATGCATCAAGACGATTCTGATTCTTCTGGCTCCGTTCGTTCCTCACATCACGGAAGAGCTGTGGCAGGAGCTCGGCTATGAAGGTTATGTATACGACCAGAGCTGGCCGACATGGAACGAGGATGAACTTAAGAAGGATGAAATAGAGATCGTCGTACAGATAAACGGCAAAAACAAAGAAAAAATCAACATCCCGGGCGATGCGACGAGAGAAGACATGCTTAAGATCGCCGAGGATAATGAAATCATAAAGGGGCTTACTGACGGAAAGAATGTTGTTAAGGTCATAGCAGTACCGGGCAGACTGATCAACATAGTCATCAAAGGATAGACCCCGGAAAGGATTGTATGGGAGAAAGAAAAAAAGACACCAGGAAATCCAAATCAGCGCCTAAGAAGCAGCCTAAAAAAGCAAAGACAACAGCAAAAAAGGCTGCTCCTAAGGTCAGGATAATACCTCTTGGCGGTCTCGGAGAGATCGGCAAGAACATGACAGCCATAGAATACGAAAACGAGATACTTCTCATCGACTGCGGTCTGTCATTTCCTGATGATGACATGTTCGGAATAGACAAGGTCATCCCTGATTTCGATTATCTGATCAACACAGACAAGAAGATAAAGGGACTCATAATAACCCACGGTCACGAGGACCACATCGGAGCTGTTCCTTATCTTCTAAAAGAACTAAACATACCTGTTTACGGACTGAGATTTCCGCTCGGGCTTATTGAGAACAAGCTTAAGGAATTCGGAATAAAGGGAAGTTTCCACTACATCGAGGCGGGAACCGAGTTCAGGGTAGGGCGTCACTTTACCATTGAATCGATAAGAATCACGCATTCAATAGCCGACTCAGTCTGCTACAGCATCAAGACTCCTGCGGGACGCATATTCCACACAGGAGACTTCAAAATCGACTACACGCCTGTAGACGGCAACCCAATCGATTTCGCCCGTCTGGCCCAGATAGGCCAGGAAGGCGTAATGCTGATGATGGCCGACAGCACAAATGTAGTCAGACCAGGCTACGCCAAGTCCGAGAGGGTGGTCGGCGAGACTCTGGAAGGAATATTCAGAGAGACGAACAAGAGAATCATCATTGCTACATTCTCATCAAACGTTCACAGAATCCAGAAGATCATAGACATAGCCCTCAAGTGCCGCAGAAAGGTCGCGGTATCCGGCAGAAGCATGGAAACCGTCGTTGAGCTGGCCAGAGAGCTCGGGTATATAAGAATACCTGACAGCAAGCTCATTGATCTCAACAAGGCGGCAAACATACCTGATAAGGAGCTGGTCATTCTCACTACGGGCAGCCAGGGAGAGCCTATGTCCGCTCTGGCAAGAATGGCTTCCAACGAGCACAAGAACATCAATATAAGATCGAACGATATGGTAATACTGTCATCAACGCCTGTTCCGGGCAATGAGCTGACTGTCGCCAATGTTGTAAACAAACTGGTCGAAAAGGGCGCTGAAGTAATCTATTCTGATATCGCTGAGACTCATGTGTCCGGACACGCATGCCGTGAAGAACTGAAACTCATGCATTCCCTTATCAGACCTAAGTACTTCATGCCTGTTCACGGCGAAGCGCGTCATCTCAAGAAGCACGCTGAGCTTGCTCACGCGCTGGGAATGCCGAAGGAGAACATATTCATTCTTAACAACGGCGACTGCCTGCAGATAAACAGCAAGACAGCGACCAAGATTGAGAATCTGGCTGCCGCGGACGGAATATTCGTAGACGGACTCGGAGTAGGGGATGTCGGAAACATCGTTCTGAGAGACAGAAGACTGCTTTCAGAATCAGGTCTGATAATAGTTGTCGCGACCATAGACAAGAACGAAAGAATGATTGTATCCGGACCTGACATCATATCCAGAGGATTTGTCTACGTAAGGGAGAATGAGGATCTTATAGACGCCGCCTGTGAGAGAGCGGAATCTATAATAATAGACTGTCTTTCAAGAAACATGAAAGACTGGAACGGTATCAAGACCGCGGTCAGAGACGGTCTTAGAAAATACATCTACGGCAAGACGGGAAGAAGCCCGATAATACTGCCGATATTTATGGAGGTTTAACATGAACGTATATGATCAGGCTCATCAGCTGGCAACTGCCATCAAGGAATCAGAGGAGTGCAAGCAGTATACGGCCGTCAGACAGAAGGTGGAAGCAAATTCCGAACTCGACGCCGCTATCAAGGATTTCATGAAGAAGCAGTTTGAATTCCAGACAAAGCAGATGATGGGAGAAGAACTCGACCAGGAGGAATTCGTCAAGCTTCAGCAGCTGAGCGCGGTGCTTATGCAGGACCCGCTTACTAGCGAGTACTTCCAGTGCCAGATGAGATTCAGCACAATGATGTCCGACGTCTACAAGATAGTCGGGGACGCCGCTGACTTCGGTCTGGGTCCTATGGGCGACATCGGCGGCACGATGTAACTTGTAAGCAGTCAACACGTTTGATATAATCAAAACAAGAATAAAAACGTTGTAAAAATCATTATCATATAACACAGAAAGGCGAGATTGTTATGATTTATGCAGGAGATTTCAGAAAAGGCATCACATTTGAAATTGATGGCGATCCACATGTTGTTATCGATTTCCAGCACGTAAAGCCAGGCAAGGGTGCGGCATTCGTAAGGACAAAGCACAAGAACATCCTTACGGGGGCAATCAAGGAAGAATCCTTCAACCCTGACGCCAAGTTCCCGAAAGCTCACATCGAGACAAAAACCATGCAGTATCTCTATTCAGACGGCGAACTGTATTACTTCATGGATCCTGAAACATATGACCAGATTCCTCTGGCTCAGGATCAGGTTGAGGAAGCAATGAAGTATCTGAGAGAGAACGATGAAGCTACGATCAAATTCTACAAAGGAAACGCTTTTCTCGTTGAAGCTCCGAACTTCGTAGACCTTCTCGTTACAGAAACTGAACCTGGAGTAAAGGGCGACACAGCTACCAATGTAACTAAGGACGCCACAGTAGAGACAGGCGCGGTTATCAAGGTTCCTATCTTCATCGAAGAAGGAGAGAGAATTCAGATTGATACAAGAACAGGAGAATACCTGGGGAGATCAAAATAATGACTAAACTCAAGGTCATATTCATAATACTGCTGATAGTCGTAGTTGCGTTTTCAGCAGGATTATTCGCGTACCTGAGCGGTATCGGCGCTGTGGATTCCGACGATACTGAGGATGTTACAGTAACGATTCCGCAGGGCAGCGGCGCATCAGCCATCGTCGCCATACTCGACGACGCCGGGCTTGTCAAGAACACCACGTTCGCCAAGATAAACGCCCGCATCGGAGGCTACAATTCACTTCAGGCCAACACCTACGTGTTCAATAAATCCATGACCCTGCCTGAGATGATGGAAGCCATAAACAAAGGTGATTTCGACTACATATCCAAGACCGCATTCCGCGTCGCGGAAGGGTACAGGCTCACACAGAGCGCTGAGGCCCTCGCCGAAGTAACCCCGTACACCAAGGAAGAAGTCCTGGCCAAATGGGATGACAAGGCTTATGTAAAAGAACTCATAGGAAAGTACTGGTTCCTGACAGATGATGTGCTCGATGACGATGTAATTCATCCGCTTGAGGGATATCTCTTCCCGGATACTTATTACATCATGGATACAGAGCCTACGATCGAAAGCATAACGGAACTGGCTCTGGACAGAATGGATGCTGTGCTCACAGAGAGAAAGGCCCAGATAGAGCAGTCTGATTTCTCGATTCACGAATTCCTTACGCTGGCTTCAATAGTCACCAAGGAAGGATGCGCTACTGAGGAAGACGCCGCTCATATAGCCGGAGTATTCATCAATCGTCTAGACGAGGACATGTCTCTCGGCAGCGACGTAACAGTGTGCTACATTTTTGATGAGGACAGAGTAGATCTTAAGGTTTCACAGCTTGAGTCTGATTCGCCGTACAACGCCAGAAAGGTAAAGGGAATGATTCCTGGTCCTATCTGCGCTGTACCTGAGATTGCCATCGACGGTGTACTGAACCACGCCGATACAAAGGACATGTTCTTCTACGCAGGTCCTGACGGCACTATCTACTACGCCGAGACCAACGAGGAGCACGAAAAGAATGTAGCTGATCATCCTTGGACAGAAGAGGACCTTGAGGACGCTAAAGAATAGCAGCTCAATAATTATAAGATAAGAAACACGTGCCATGCCTGCCGCTGTTACCGCGGTAAAAGACGTGGCACTTTTCTTTTGCCTAAAGCATGCTGTTGTTATATAATTTAAGGCGAGATGAACATTACCAATGAGATAATTTCAGCGTACATTGACAACCTTTATGTTAATGAAAATCCGAAACTTGAGGAGCTCAGGGAATTTGCCGAAAGCAGGAACGTTCCCATCATTCTGAAAGATACGGAAAAACTCCTCAAAGTTATCATGAAACTGAAAGAGCCTGCTCGCGTGCTTGAAATAGGCACTGCGGTGGGCTATTCGTCGTGTGTATTTGCGGATTGCTGCGGCTGCCGCGTCGTCACAATAGAATCCGATGAGGAGAGCGCAAAGGCAGCCCGCCTCAACATAGAAAACCTTGGCTTCTCAGATCTTGTCGAAGTTGTTCAGGGCGACGCGCGCGAAGTTCTGGCTTCTCTCGATAAAGAAGAGGGGTTCGACATTCTCTTCATAGACGCCGCAAAAAGCCATTACAGGGAGTTCTGGGACCTCTCAATGCCTCTCATGAAGGACGAGTGCATGGTCATATGCGACAATGTACTGATGAAGGGCATGACCGTGTCGGATGAATACGACGAGAGAGGAAGATACAAGACATCCATAAACAGGATGAGAGATTTCATACATTACATAAACGGACTTGATTACGCCGACACCGCGTTGCTGCCTGTAGGCGACGGAGTGTCGATTAGTCTTATCGACAAAAGCATATAAAGAGACATGAACAGAGTTGAACTGCTGGCTCCTGCCGGCGATCTTGAAAAACTGAAAATAGCTGTAGAATACGGCGCCGACGCAGTCTACTTCGGCGGAGAGATGTTCTCCCTGAGGGCAGGCGCAGGCAATATGACAATAGATGAGATGAAAGAGGGAACTGAGTACGCCCACAGCCGCGGCGTGCGCTGCCACCTCGCTCTCAACGTATACGCTCATAACGAGGACATCCTGCCTTTGCGCGGGTATCTCAAAGAGATAAAGGACATACCTGTAGACGCGTACATAGTTTCCGATCCGGCTGTCATGCTGCTCCTTAAGGAAGAGATTCCGGACGCGGAGATACATCTTTCAACCCAGGCGAACATGACGAACTACGTAACCGCGAACTACTGGAGGAGTCAGGGCGTTAAACGCCTTGTCCTGGCAAGAGAGCTTACACTTGAAGAGATAAAGGAAATCAGAAAAAACCTTCCGGACGATACGGAGCTTGAGGCTTTTGTACACGGAGCCATGTGCATTTCCTATTCGGGAAGATGTCTGCTCAGCAACTTCATGACAGGACGCGACGCCAACAGAGGCGCGTGCGCTCATCCGTGCAGATACAAGTACAGACTTGAGGAGGAGAAGCGTCCCGGGGAATACTGGCCTGTTGATGAGGATGACAGAGGAACGTACATATTCAACAGCAAGGACCTTTGCATGCTTGAACACCTTCCGGAGCTCATCGAAGCTGGTATAAGCTCTTTCAAGATTGAAGGGCGGATGAAGAGCATTTTCTACATCGCGCACGTAATCAAGGCCTACAGAACAGCTCTTAACGCCTACTATAAAGACCCTGACGGCTATAAATACGATCCGGCCTGGGCGCTTGAAATGTGCAAGGCAAGCCACAGAGACTTTACAACAGGTTTCTACTTCAGAAAGCCTACAGGCGAAGATCAGGAGTATCTGAGCAGTTCATACATACGGGATTACGCCTTTACGGGTCTTGTGAAAAGCTACGATCCTGAAACCGGGATCGCGGTGGTGGAACAGAGAAACAAGATGGATATTGGCGACGTTATAGAAGTGTTCGGTCCTGAAGGAGAAGCCTTCACACAGACGCTTGAATACATGACTGATGAGGAGGGCACGCCGATCGAATCAGCGCCGCATCCTCAGCAGATACTGAATATAAAGATGGCTCAGCCGGTGGCTGAGATGTACATGATCAGAAAGGAGAAATAACTGATGTCAGAAGGTCCTTTGCTGCCCTTATGGGGCGTGATAATAGGCCTGGCGCTCTTAATCATCAACGCATGGTTCGCAGCAGCGCGCAAATCAATTTCAGAATCAAACAAGACAAAACTGAGAGAATTGGCTGAAGACGGAAACAGCAAGGCAAAAGCAGTCCTTCCGGTGCTGGACAACGCGCCTGAAAGCAAACTTTCGACCAGAGTGCTGAACGTAATAATCTACATGCTTTACTGTCTGGTGTGCATGGTATTCCTGGCGGTTCCGCTGTACGTTAACTTCATGAGCATCTGGGACTCAGAAGTTCTGTCCATGGTGGTTGCTTTTATCATTGTGTTCTTCGTATCGCTCATTTTCCTCATGGCTCTCGGCGAAATGCTCCCAAGAAGGATTGCAATGCAGCATGCCGAAGGCGTTCTCATGACTACCGCCGGAAGCATCAAGGCCGTAAATGTCCTGCTTAAGCCGGTGACGGCATGCATAGCCGGTCTGTCGATACTGTTCCTCAAACTTTTCAAGCAGAGGGCAGACCTCAACGATAACGAATACTCGGAAGAGGATATAGTCGACATGCTGGAGGCAGGTCAGGAGAGCGGTGAGCTGAAGGAAGAAGGCAAGAAGATGATAACCGGTATATTCGCCTTCGACGATATACTGGCATACGAAATAATGACGCCGCGTACTGATGTCTTTGCGATAGACATCAACGATCCGCATGAGGAATACATCGATGAGCTCATGGAACTGAAATTCTCACGTATTCCTGTATACGAGGACGACAGCGACAACATCATCGGAATCCTCAACATAAAGGATTACCTTATACAGGCCAGACAGCTTGGCTTCGACAATGTCGACATAAGGTCCATCCTGCGTACGCCTTATTTCGTGCCTGAGACCAAGAACATAGACTCGCTGTTCTTTGAGCTTCAGAAGACGAAGCAGCAGATAGCGATTCTCATCGATGAGTACGGCGGCTTCTGCGGCATAGTCACAATGGAGGACATCATCGAGGAAGTAATGGGTGATATCGATGATGAATACGATGAGGAAGAACAGGAACTCACAAAGCTTGAAGATGACCTCTACATGATCGAAGGAAGCATGTACCTCGATGACATCAATGAAGAGCTGGGTACGAATCTCGAATCCGAGGATTCCGAGACCATAGGTGGCTTCATTATCGACATGTTCGGCGAGATTCCTGATGAAGACGATCTCGGCAAGGAACTAACGTGGGACAATCTTGTCTTCACTATCAAATCCGTAAAGGACAGACGTATTGAGAAGGTCATCATGAAGATAAACGAAAAAGAGGATAAGGATAAAGAATAATGTCAGAGGATAAAGAAGTTTTAAGTGTTTCTGATGACGTGCTGGCCGTTTGCGCCATAAACGCCACCCTTAAGACAGAGGGAGTCGCTGAAATGGCAGGCGGAATCACAAACATCATAAGCAAGGCTACCAGAGGCAAGGAACTTGTCGCAAAGGGAGCGAAAGTCAACAAAACCAAGGATCAGATTGAGATAGATCTTCATGTTATCGTGAAATACGGATGCAAGATCCCGCAGGTTGCATGGGACATCCAGGAGAATGTCAAAAACGAGATTCGCAGCATGACGAACATGAAGCTTAACGCTGTTAATATCCATGTGGAGGGAGTCAAGAGAGATGACCAGGAATGATGCACGGGAAATAATGATGCAGATACTCTATGAGATGGACGCCACAAAGTCCCTCGATGAGGAAAAAGCAACCCAGCTCGCCGCGGAGAGGCTTCCGGGCGATCACGCGCAGCGCGGCGGCAGACTGCTGTCAGAGACGGTTGCTCATCTTGATGAAATAGACGCTGACATCAACAGATGCGCCTCAAGATGGAAGACCAGCAGAATGCCAAAGGTGGATCTGGCCATCATGCGTCTTGCCTGCGGCGAGATCAGATTCTGCGAAGACATACCTGAGGCAGTGAGCATAAACGAGGCGATCAACATGGCGAAGAAGTACAGTACGGACAGCTCCGCCAGATTCATACACGGAGTTCTGGGCGCGGTTACCAAGGGCAGCAAAAATGACTGATAAGCATGTCCTGGGAATTGACACCAGCAACTACAAAACATCGATAGCGGTTGTCAAGGACGGGAAGACCGTCGCAGACATCAGACGTTTTCTCAGTGTAAAAGAGGGGGAGAGAGGACTCAGACAGTCCGAGGCTCTTTTTCAGCACGTACAGAATCTGCCTGAGATGTTCGCTGAACTCAGAGAAGTGTTCGGCGGAACAATTGACGCGGTAGCATACTCGACGAGACCGAGATCCGTTGAAGGGTCTTACATGCCGTGTTTCACCGCAGGCTCAGCCCAGGCTGTATCAATCGCTTCCGCGCTTGATGTGCCGGCTGCAGGCTTTTCACATCAGGAGGGTCACATTGAAGCCGTACTGTCTGCCTTTGCGGAAAGACCTGAAGGCGATTTCGCCGCCTGCCACTTTTCAGGCGGAACGTGCGAACTTCTGAAGGTATCGCAGAAAAAGCATGACATCTGCGGCGCTTCGTCGTTTGCGGATCTGAATGGTGAAAGCGCTTTCTGGGACATAGATATAACCGGAGGAACAAAGGATATTTCATACGGACAGGTTCTGGACAGGGCCGGCGTGGCAATGGGACTTTCTTTTCCGTGCGGACAGGAACTCGATGAAATGGCTCTGAGGGCCGATAAATCAACTGATGTTCTCACGAAGATCAAGGTCAGTGACGGAGAGATTCACCTTTCCGGATTCGACACTCAGATAAGAAACAAGCTGAATGGATTCAGCGGCGCGGATGCGGCCATGGACTCGTTTATAAGAGAAGTGTTTGAGAAGATATCTGAGTCGATGATCGCCATGATAGCGCAGAACGCAGGCAGGACCGGAACGGACAGAATATACATGTCGGGCGGCGTATCCTCAAGCCGCTTCATAAGAGAACAAATAACCGGAAGACTCGCTGATAAAGGCATAAAAGCCTTCTTCGCTGATGCGGGGCTTTCGTCCGACAACGCTATAGGAACGGCCCTTCTGGGCAGCAGGTACTTATGGGACTGAAACCAATCAGAGTAGGACAACTGAACAACTACATCGGCCGGGTACTCAAGACGGATCCGATACTCGCCAACGTTTCAGTCATCGGTGAGATAAGCAACCTGAAATTCCACAGCTCAGGCCATGTTTACTTCTCGCTCAAGGACGAGACGAGCAAGATCAACTGTTTTCTCGCCGCTTCAAATCTTGAGCGCATAACATGTCCCCTGGAAGAGGGGATGGAGATAGTTGCTTCAGGATACATATCAGTCTATGAGCGCGGCGGATACTACTCACTGAACATAAGAGACGTAGAGGTCAACGGTGAAGGACAGCTCGCTGTGCAGTTTGAAAAGCTCAAGGCGAAGCTTGAGAAGGAAGGTCTTTTTTCTGCGGAAAACAAAAAACCTCTTCCTGAGTTTCCATCGAAGGTAGCTGTCGTCACCTCGGAGACCGGAGCCGCGGTCAGAGATATAATCAGGACGATAAAAAACAAGAATGATTATGTGGACATACTTGTATATCCCGTGCTCGTGCAGGGACCTGCGGCAGCAGGGGACATAGCAGGCGCTATCCGCGATCTGAACGATAACTACAATGATATTGACGTAATAATAACGGGACGCGGCGGCGGTTCAATGGAGGAACTCTGGGCATTCAACGAAGAGGTAGTTGCCAGGAGCATATTCGATTCAGTAATACCAGTAATATCCGCTGTCGGCCATGAGACGGATTTCACCATTTCCGATTTTACTGCCGATTTCAGAGCGGCCACACCTACAGCGGCGGCTGAGATGGCTGTTCCGGACACCCGCGAACTCAGAGAGCATCTGGATAGCATGAAGGACAGCCTGGCGGAAAGTCTTCTTCAGAGTGTTGAAATCAGGCGCAACAGACTTGCGGCCCTTGACCCGAACGCTTTTGCGAAAGGCATAAGCACCAGGATAGCCTATGAACAGATGAATGCCGACCGCATAATCGAATCCATGGGAGAAAGCCTTGCGGCAAGGATCAGCTCAGGCAGGGAACGCATTGAACTTCTGAAAGCTCTTATTGATGCGTCAGATCCCAAATCCATTCTGTCACGCGGTTACAGCGTGGTTACAGATGAGGAAGGACACATAGTGAGCAGGGCTGAAGAGCTGAAGGTAGGACAGAACGTGAACATAGAGACAGGTTCCGGAAGCGCCGGAGCCGAGATAACCCGTGTTAATTAAGGAGGATTGAAGATGGCTGAAAAAAAGCTGACATTTGAACAGTCCCTGAAAAAGCTTGAAGAAGCTTCTGAAAAGCTCAAATCTCAGGAGACTTCACTTGAGGACGCCATAAAGAACTACGAAGAAGGACTCAAGGCTTACAAGGAGTGTTCCAAAATTCTTGAGGAAGCCCAGCAGAAAGTGGAGGTGCTTACGAAATGATCGACAGAACTTTTGAAGAATACAAGGCGCTTCTGGATGAACATCTTCTCGACTTCATTCCTGATATCGACCAAAAGAGCATAACGCTCTATGATTCCATGAAATACAGTCTCCTCGCCGGCGGAAAGAGAATAAGACCTGTTCTGCTTCTTGCCGCGTGCGAGTTCTGCGGAGGAAAGGCGGAAGAAGCCCTCCCTTATGCCTGCGCGATAGAGTACATACACACATATTCGCTCATACACGACGATCTTCCGTGCATGGACGACGATGAACTCAGAAGGGGACAGCCAACAAACCACATTATCTACGGTGATGCTGTTGCCACTCTCGCGGGCGACGGGCTGCAGGCCGCGGCGTTCGAGGCCATGCAGAGAGACATGCTCCTGTACTTCGATAACTTCGACGCGCTCAAAAGCAGGGTCAGAGCTGCCTATGAGATCGTTAAAGGCGCCGGGGTCACTGGAATGGTAGCCGGACAGATCGCGGATGTTGAAGCTGAGAACAAAAGGTGTTCAAAAGAATTTCTTGACTACATACACATAACAAAAACCGCTGATATGATTATCAGCGCGGTGAGAGCAGGCGCGAGACTCGGTTCATGCTCTGATCAGGAGCTTGACAATCTCACTGTTTACGCCGAAAACCTTGGCCTCGCTTTTCAGGTATGCGACGACATCCTCGATGTAGAGGGTGATCAGGAGCTGCTCGGCAAGGAAGTCAGACACGATGAAGCCAACAGCAAGGCAACATACCCGGCAATGTACGGACTCGATGAGTCAAAGAAAAAACTCAGAGAACTGACTGACGCCGCAAAGGAGGCGCTGGCCGAGTACTATGATAACGCTGAACTGTTTGTTGAACTGGCGGAAATGCTGGCCACAAGAGTAAGCTAGAAGGATTTTTGAAATGAGCAATTATTTATCAGAACACAACTTTCCGGAAGACCTGAGAACCATGGACTTCGACCAGCTTGAACTGCTGTCGTATGAACTCAGGGATTTTCTGGTTGAATCAGTATCAAAGACAGGGGGACATCTGGCCTCCAATCTCGGCATAGTCGAGCTTACGATAGCTCTGCACAGATGCTTTGATACTCCTAAGGACAAGATAATATGGGACGTCGGTCACCAGTCTTACGTGCACAAGATTCTAACAGGCAGAATGGACGGCTTTGACAATCTTCGCAAATACGGCGGAATAAGCGGATTCCCTAAGGCGTGTGAGAGCGAATACGATGTCTTCGATACAGGACACAGCAGCACATCCATTTCCCTGGGACTCGGTCTTGCCGCAGCGAGAGATCTCAGAGGCGACGACTACAAAGTGGTATCTGTTATCGGAGACGGAGCCATGACAGGCGGTCTGGCCTATGAAGCGCTAAACAACGCCGGCAGCATGAACACAAACCTTATTGTTGTGCTCAATGACAACGGCATGTCCATTTCACAGAATACAGGCGGACTGTCGAGCTCCCTTGGCCGCATAACCAGTACTGACAAGTACGTTCACATGAAGACTACGGTAAAGAAAGGTCTGTCCAAGGTTCCTGTAATAGGCGACAGCGTAATATCCGGAATTCACAATGCCAAGGAGGATATCAAATACGCTGTAATCGACGGCATACTCTTCGAGGAACTCGGATTCAAATACATAGGTCCGGTCGACGGACATGACATCAGGGAACTATGCCAGACTCTTCAGCGCGTAAAAGGGCTTAAGGGTCCGGTTCTCGTTCACGCGGTTACACAGAAGGGCAAAGGCTATACAAAAGCTGAGAAACAGCCTAATGTATTTCACGGCATAGGCGCTTTTGATGTTGAAACAGGCAAACCAGTCGGCAGTTCATCCGGAAGATCATATTCACGGGTATTCGGAGACAAGCTGATCGACATGGCATATTACGATGAGAGAATCATAGCAATAAGCGCCGCGATGACCGACGGAGTAGGGCTTGAGGAGTTCTCCAGGACTTATCCGGACCGCTTCTTCGACGTAGGTATTGCGGAAGCTCACAGCACAACATTTGCCGCGGGTCTTGCAAAGGCAGGAATGCGGCCCTATGTCGCCGTTTATTCCTCATTCCTTCAGAGAGCGTACGACCAGATTCTCGAGGATGTCTGTCTGCAGAATCTGCCTGTCACTTTCTGCATTGACAGGGCAGGCGTCGTAGGCGCTGACGGAGAAACTCACCACGGATTATTTGACATGGCATACCTGAGGTCCATGCCTAACATGACAGTGCTCGCTCCAAAGGACGGTCCGGAGCTCGAGGCGATGATGGACATGTCTCTTTCAATTGACGGACCTTGCGCCATAAGATATCCGAGAGGAGCCGCGGCAGATCTCGGAGGACCTTCTGCCGAAATCCCGGGCAAGGCTGTAAGGCTGAAAGACGGAACTGACGTCGATATCTGGGCAGCCGGAAACATGGCGGGGCCAGCTCTTGAGGCATCAGCCATTCTCGAAGAGGAAGGAGTTTCTGCCGGCGTGGTAAACATGGCTAGCATTACTCCGTTCGATGAGGAGGCCTTGAATGACTCCACTGAAAACGTGCCTCTTATTATCACTATCGAAGACGGAATTGTGACCGGAGGCATCGGGGAACACATCAAAGCACTTGCGGCTGACGGACCGGCAAAGGTGATCAATCTTGGCTGGCCTGATAAATTCATAGAACACGGAAGTCAGGACGAGCTCTGCAGAAAATACGGGCTGGACAAGGAGTCGATAGCCGAAGTAATCAGGAAGAACACGAAATGAAAAAACGTCTTGACGTGCTGACAACTGAAAAGGGTCTGTTCACATCCAGAGAGAAGGCCAAATCGTCAATAATGGCAGGACTTGTCTACGTAGACGATGTAATGTGCGACAAACCGGGCACGCCTGTGGACGAGAACGCCAGAATCGCCGTTAAAGAGGATTTATGCCCATATGTGAGCCGTGGAGGGCTGAAGCTGGAAAAAGCCCTTAAAACGTGGAATTTCGCCCTTACAGGCGCAAAGGCAGTCGACATAGGTGCTTCCACAGGCGGCTTTACCGACTGCATGCTCATGAACGGCGCATCAAAGGTCTACTGCATAGATGTCGGTTACGGGCAGCTGGACTGGAAGCTGAGAAACGATCCGCGCGTTGTAAACATGGAAAAATGCAACGTGCGCTATCTCGATGTTGACGAAATCGGCAGGGATGTGGACTTCATAAGCATCGATGTATCATTTATTTCACTCAGGCTTGTATTTCCTGTCGCAAGTCAGCTTTTGCGCGAAAGCGGATGTCTTGTATGTCTCGTCAAGCCGCAGTTTGAGGCAGGCCGCGAGCAGGTAGGAAAGAAGGGAATCGTCAGGGACCCTGACGTACACAGGCAGGTAATAGAGAACGTCATCGGGTACGGCGAGGAGAACGGACTTTATTCCTGGGGCCTGACATATTCTCCGGTTACGGGAACTAAAGGAAATATTGAATATCTTCTTTTCATGAAGAAACAAAAATGCGATAATAGAATAGATGTGGGTGATGTAGTTGAAGCATCCCATGAAGAACTTGAATAAAAGCATGCGCTTTTATATATAGCTAATGATTAATTAATTTAAAGGAGACAGATGATATGGACATTTCCAACAGAGTAGCAGCGATGCAGTTTTCGCCTATCAGAAGATTCAACAAGTACGGATTTGAAGCCGAAGCCAACGGCAAAACGGTTTACCGTCTCAACATCGGACAGCCTGACGTAGAGACTCCGCCGTGCTTCAAGGAAGCTATCAACAACTTTGACAAGAAGGTAATAGCATATGCTGAATCAGGCGGCGTAACAGAGCTTCTCGATGCTATGATCGACTACATGGCAATGTATGATATGCATTACACAAGGGACAACATCCTGATCACCAACGGTGGTTCAGAAGCCCTGACTCTGATCTTCACCGCTCTTCTCAATCCTGGTGAAGAGGCCATCATTGCAGAACCTTTCTACACAAACTACAACACTTTCTGCAACCAGGTCAACGGAGTGCTCGTTCCGCTGACAACTTCCGCTGATGACGGATACGCCTGGGCAAAGAAAGACCTCATCGAAGCTGCAATCACTCCGAATACGAGAGCGATCTGCTGCATCAGCCCTGGCAACCCGACAGGAAGAGTTCTCACTCTCGACGAGATGAAGCTGATCGGCGAAATCGCCAAGGAACATGATCTGTGGATCATCTCAGACGAAGTATACAGAGAATTCGCTTATGACGGCAGAGAAGTAACATCATTCGGAATGCTCGAAGACATTGCTGACAGAGTAGTTCTGGTAGATTCAGTTTCCAAGAGATATTCAGCATGCGGAGCCAGAGTCGGCGCGGTTATTTCCAAGAACGAGGATCTCATGAGCGGCATTCTCAAGCTGGCTCAGGGCAGACTCTGCTGTCCGACGCTGGAACAGGTTGGCGCTGCTGCTCTCTACAGACTGGACAAGTCATACTATGATCAGGCCAGAGATGAGTACTGCGCAAGAAGAGACGCGGCTTACGAAGAAATCTCAAAGATTCCTGGTGTTGTATGCCAGAAGCCTGGCGGCGCGTTCTACATGACAGCGAGACTTCCGGTCGAAGACGTTGAGGACTTCCTCATGTTCATGCTTACTGAATTCGACGACAACGGCGAGACAGTAATGTTCACACCGGCCAGCGGATTCTACGCTACTCCGGGACTCGGCAAGGACGAGATGCGTATCGCGTACGTTCTTGCTCCGGAGAAGATGAGAAGGGGAGCTGAGCTGATCAAGCTCGGCATCGAAGCCTACAACAAGAAGCTGGGTAAGTAAGGAGAAGGAATTGGCAAAATCAAAGCTATCGCCCATGATGCAGCAATATCTTGATATCAAGGAGGAACACAAGGATGAAATCCTGTTCTTTAGGCTGGGCGATTTCTACGAGATGTTCTTTGATGACGCCATTACCGCTTCAAGAGAACTCGAGCTTACACTTACAGGTAAACAATGCGGTTTAGAAGAAAGGGCTCCCATGTGCGGAGTCCCTTTCCATGCCGCTGATACCTACATAGCCCGCCTCATAGGCAAAGGCTACAAAGTCGCAATCTGCGAGCAGGTGGAAGATCCCGCCGCAGCCAAGGGCATAGTAAAGCGCGAGGTCATACAGATAGTGACCCCGGGCACTGCCATGACCGGCAGCATGCTCAGCGACAAGGATAACAACTACATCGCGTCCGTCTACTCAGACGGCGAAGGCATAGGATTATCCTACTGCGACGTATCGACAGGAGAGATAAACCTCACTTCTTTCTCAGGCTCCGGCGCCAGACAGACACTCATAAACGAACTGGTCAAGATAAACGCCAGAGAACTTATTCTCGATGAGAACACATCGCTAATTCTTGATACCGAGGATCTGGCGACAGTCATCGATCCGTACATCAATGTCATCGGCGACAGATTCTACCGCAGGGACGCCCTGAGGGATACGATCAGGCGCCATTTCGGCGTAACATCTTCAAGAGGTATTGGCGTCGAAGAGGATACTGACTCCGAGGTGGCTCTCGGGGCGCTGCTCCTCTATCTTTACGATACCCAGAAGAGCGATCTCTCACACATAAGAGAGCTCTCAGTCTATTCCGTAGGTCAGCACATGTCCCTTGACAAGGCTACGATTAAGAATCTTGAGCTCACCGAAACTCTCTTTGAAAAGAGACTTCAGGGTTCGCTTCTCGGCGTTCTCGACAAGACTCACACCGCCATGGGCTCCAGAACCATGAAGCATTGGCTCAGACAGCCATTGAACAACGCGGAGATGATCAACGCCAGACTTGACGCCGTCGAGGCTCTTGTCGACGATGTTCTCACGAGAAACAACATCAAGGAGAATCTGAAGAGAATATACGACTTCGAGCGTCTCGCCGGAAGGATAGCTACGGGCAGAGCCAACGGGCCTGACCTTGTGGCTCTCGCGGATTCCTGCAGAGTGCTTCCTGAAATACGCATGGATCTCTCATCCCTTGAAAGCGCGCTGATAGCGCAGCTCAGGGAGAATATTTATCCTCTGGAAGACATCTGCACAATGATAGACGCCGGTATAGTGGATGAACCGCCGTTCACAGTCAAGGAGGGCGGTCTCATTAAATCCGGCTATTCTCAGGAACTGGACGATCTGAAGGCTTCCATACACGACGCCCAGCAGTGGATCGCGTCTCTTGAGACTACAGAAAAAGAGAGAACAGGAATAAAGAATCTCAGAGTCGGATTCAACAAAGTATTCGGATACTACATCGAGGTAACCAAATCCAACTACGATCTGGTGCCCGATGATTACATAAGAAAGCAGACTCTCGTCAACTGCGAGAGGTTCATAACGCCTCAGCTCAAGGAAACCGAGAGACTTGTGCTGAACGCGGAAGCGGAGATAAACAGACTGGAATATGAGCTCTTCTGCGACATGCGCGACAAGCTCAAAGGCTACATTGCCGAAATACAGAGCACTTCCCGCGCCGTTGCCGATCTTGACGTGCTTGCTGCCTTTGCGCAGACTGCCGAGAAGAACGATTACGTAAAGCCTGTAATTGATGAAGGCGACGTAATATCCATAGAGCAGGGCCGTCACCCGGTCATTGAGCAGACAGTCCGAGACAGCGTGTTCGTATCCAACGATACTTACCTCGACAGAAAGGACTCTGGACTTCTGATTATAACGGGTCCTAACATGTCCGGAAAATCAACCTACATGCGGCAGACCGCCCTGATAGTTCTCATGGCGCAGGCCGGATGCTTCGTTCCTGCGGCCAGGGCGCGCATAGGTCTCTGCGACCGCATATTCACAAGAATAGGCGCTTCAGATAACCTGGCACAGGGCCAGAGTACATTCTATGTTGAGATGAGCGAACTGGCGTACATACTCAATTCCGCAACCACCAGAAGCCTTATAATCCTCGACGAGATAGGGCGGGGCACAAGCACCTACGACGGTCTTTCCATCGCGTGGGCTACCGCTGAATTCGTCAGCAAGAGGCACATAAGGACTCTC
Source organism: Bacillota bacterium (assembly GCA_017404365.1). Lineage (GTDB taxonomy): Bacteria > Bacillota > Clostridia > Peptostreptococcales > Anaerovoracaceae > Lentihominibacter. Next base: position 27,494 of record JAFRCM010000014.1, on the reverse strand, counting down.
TTCGCTACTCATTATCACGAGATGACGGTTCTTGAGAACACCATGGATGGAATACGCAATCTGAACGTCGACGTCATCGAAGATAACGGCAACATAGTGTTCCTGCACAAGATAGTAGAGGGCTCCGCTTCAAGGAGCTACGGTATTCACGTAGCCCAGCTCGCCGGCGTTCCGGATGAGCTTCTGGTCGACGCGAGAGGGCACCTTGACAGCCTTGTGGGCGACATGAAAGAGAATGTTGAAGTCGTAAAGGAAAACACGGGGGAAACGCAGCTTACTTTCTTTGAAACTGTGCCTGATCCTATAAAGGAAAAGCTGAAATCCCTTGATCTGATGAACACAACGCCTTCCGAGGCGCTGAAGATACTGGAGGAGCTGAAGAAGAACCTCTAAGGAATTGCCATGATAAAGATATTAGACAAGCACATCGCTGACAAAATCGCCGCGGGCGAGGTAATAGACAGACCGGTTTCGATAGTCAAGGAACTGGTCGAAAACGCTGTGGACGCAGGGGCTTCATCGATTACTGTCCAGATAAAGGACGGCGGAAGAACATATATTCGCGTCACCGACAACGGATGCGGAATACCCGCCGATGAAGTTGAAACAGCCTTCAGGCGCCACGCAACGAGCAAAATAGCCACTGAAGCCGATCTTGACTGCATAGAGACTCTGGGATTCAGAGGCGAGGCCCTGGCCAGCATATGCGCCGTTTCCCGTGTGGAACTCATAACCAAGACTGCAGGCGCAAAGGCAGGAAGAAGGGTCGTAGTCGAGAGCTCACAGGTACTTGAAAACAGCGCCACAGGCTGTCCGGACGGAACTACTGTGACAGTCCGGGACCTGTTCTTCAATGTGCCCGCAAGGTATAAATTCCTCGCGACCGACGCGTCAGAGGCCCGAAAGGTCATAGATTTCGTATCAAGAATAGCTCTTTCTTACCCTGACATCCGCTTCAGCATGATCAACGGAAGCAGCAGGGTGTTCACAACATCAGGCAAAGGCAACATCCTGGCCAACATCATAAGCATTTACGGCAAGGACATAGGAGAAGGCCTTATTCCGGTTGAAAAGTCCGAAGGCGGATTCACGCTTAAAGCGCATGTATCATCGCCTGACAAAACGCTTCCGTCGAGAAGCAGGCAGATTTTCTGCGTAAACGGCCGTATCATAGCAAGTTCAGTGCTCGAAAAGGCTCTGGACAGGGCGTACGCCGAGCGAATGTTCAAGGGACGATTTCCTATTGCTTTTATTTTCCTTGCCATGCCGGCCGAAAAGCTCGATGTGAACATCCATCCGACGAAGCGGCAGATACGTTTTGATAAAAACAGCGAAGTGGAGGATTTTGTTGCGGAAGCAATAAGAAATGCCCTGAATGGGGAGAAGGCTGTACCGGAAATAACGAAAAATGACGGGTTTGTGAAGGAAGACTCATTCACCTATAAAGCCGAATTCAATCCGCAGCCTGCTGAAACGGCTGCTGTTATGAGTCATCATACAGAACAAATCGACAAAACTGATGAGCAGGAGCAAGTTGACATAAAATCGTTCCTGACAACTAAGCGTCAGGAGGCTGCAGAATCGGAAAAACTGATCGAAACCCCGGATCCCGTACCTGAACAGGTCAACAGGCCATTTGAATTTGAAGATCTGACCGTAATAGGCTCTGTTTTCAACACCTATATTCTGGCCCAGGACGATGACTGCTTCTACATGATAGACCAGCACGCGGCTCACGAAAGGGTGTTCTACGAAAAGCTGATGAATCAGTACAATGCATCGGATAAGTTCTCACAGCAGATGCTGATGCCTTTGTCCCTCAGCGTATCGTCCGATGTATCCGCTACTGAGGACGCGTGGATCGACGATGTACGCGCAATGGGCTATGACATTGAGTTCTTCGGCAATAACACTTATATCGTCAGGGAAATCCCCGCTTTCATGGAAATGGGTGAGGCTGAGGACTTCCTGAAGGACCTTTTCAGTGAATTCAGCGATAAGCCTGACCTGACCAACCGCAGTACTCTTGAGAAAATCATCACAAGATCCTGCAAATCCGCCGTTAAGGGCGGAGATGTGCTCGACAGCAGTGAAATAACCGCTCTCATAAACCAGCTGAAGGCATGCAAAAATCCGTTTTCCTGTCCTCACGGCAGGCCTACATTCATAAAAATGACGAAGTACGAGCTTGAACGCATGTTCAAACGAGCTTAATCATGAACAAAAAACGCATTCTGGTAATAGCCGGACCGACGGCTGTAGGAAAAACTGAATACGCGATAGAAGCTGCAAAGGCATTCGACGGAGAGATCGTATCCTGCGATTCCATGCAGCTCTATAAATATATGGACATAGGCAGCGCCAAGCCCTCGCCGGAAGAGCGCGGCCAGGCAGTCCACCATCTGATAGACTTCCTCGATCCGAGGGAGGATTTTTCTGTTGCCCGTTATCAGGAACTGGCAAAGGCAGCCATAGGTGACATACTTTCAAGGGGCAGACTGCCGATCATTTCAGGCGGAACAGGGCTGTACCTGAACTCGATTCTTTACGACATGGACTTCGCGGGCGCTTCCGGGGACCCGGGACTTCGCGGAAAGCTTAAAGCAAAGGCAGAAGCTGAAGGCCCTGAAGCACTTCACAGGATGCTCTCAGAGCTCGATCCCGACGCTGCCGGGCGAATCCATCCTAACAATGTGAAGAAAGTCATAAGAGCAATTGAGCGTCTTGAGGCAGGGGAGGGGCATGTTCGACCCTTTGACGGCAACATTTCCGAAAATCCCGACTATGATCCTCTGATGGTCTGTCTGACAAGGGACAGGGAAGAGCTCTACGACAGGATAAACAGACGTGTCGACGCGCTTATCGACGCCGGTCTCATAGACGAAGTAAAGAAACTTACCGGAATGGGTCTGACCGCCGAAGATATCTCAATGAAGGGCATCGGATACAAGGAGATCATCGAATATCTTGACGGAGACGTGACCCTGGAAGACGCTGTTGATAAAATCAAAAAAAATACACGTCATTATGCTAAAAGACAGTTAACATGGTTCCGCAGATATGATAGAATACATCTGTTCGATTTATCGGCATACTTGACCGATCAGGAAGCAAAAAGGGGATTCATCAATTGGCTGGAGAAAAAACTGTAAGATTAAATAACAGAAGCGAAAAGCCGGATAACATCGTACTTAAGGAGCACGAGGTCGTGTCCAAGTGCGTTGAAATCGAAAAGGAGCTCCCGACATTCATGAGGGGCTTTTTTGCTTATCTCAAGGGCAACGTCCTTCCGATGACAAGGCTTGCTTATCTTACGGACATAAGGTTCTTCTGCCAGTATCTCATCGACAATACGGCCCTTACTGAGGCTGAGAGACCGAGGGATATAAAACAGGATGAATTCAACGAAATAATGGCTGTTGACGTCAATCTGTTCATAGATTACTGCAGGAGCTACAGCGTTGAGAAAGACAACGAGATAGTGCTCTACGAGAACACGAACAAGACCCTTGCGAGAAAAAAATCCTCCATTTCAGTTTTGTTCAAGCAGCTCTACAGGGATGGGGTTGTCGAAAAGAACATAACGGACGGTTTTGACCCGATTCGAGTCCCGAAAGCAAGCGAGCGCGAGATCAAGGCTCTGCAGGACGATGAGGTCATGATAATGCTCGACGCGGTCACTACCGGCGCCAACCTCACTGAAAAGGAGCATCAGTACTGGGAAAAGACGAAGAAGAGGGACAAGGCCATACTGCTCCTCTTCATCACCTACTGACTTAGGCTGTTCGAGCTTCAGCAGCTGAACGTCTCATCCTTTAACTTCAACAGGGGAGAGTTCAAGATATTCAGGAAGAGGGACAAAGAGGCCATGATGCCTTTGAACCAGTCTGTAACCGAGGTGATCATAGATTATCTCGAAAATGAGAGACCGGATGACGAGAAGATCATACCGGGTCACGAAGACGCTCTGTTCCTGTCGCTTCAGGGACGCAGGATGACTGAGCGGGCAATAAGGGATCTGGTCAAGAAATATACTTCCATAGGACTGTCCACATCCAGAAAAGCCGGCTACAGCCCGCATAAGCTCAGGGCTACGGCGGCGACAAGTCTGATAGGAAGAGGTAATTCGATCTTTGATGTGCAGGCGCTGCTGGACCACGAACAGGTCACTACGACGCAGCTCTACGCAAATCACAAGATGAATGTTAAAAGGGATTTGGTGAAAGACATGGAATGGGAACTAGAAAGAAAGAGAGAGATAAAAAAATGAGACTCGCAAAAGTAACAGCAGCACTGGCTTTAACCATAATTTTCGCCGCGGGGTGTCTGACTCCTGCCTTTGCATACGTTCCATACGATCCGTATGACGAGGAAGAAGATACTGAAGAGGTCGCTTTACCTACATTCAGCACTACATGGTTCGATAATCACCAGCGTGACACTGAGTTCACTTTATATACCGCGTCACAGCTCGAGGGACTCGCTTACCTCGTAAACCAGAGTCATTACGACGGATACGTGGGAAACAAATACGAATCCTTCAGAGGCAAAACCATAAGGCTCGGCCGTGACATTACGATAAGAGATACCTTCACGCCGATCGGGCGCAGTGAAGACGTATGTTTTGAAGGTACTTTTGACGGTAACGGCCATTCCGTGACTGTCGATATCAATGAAAACGGCGGATACACCGGTTTCTTCGGATATCTCGACGGCACTGTCCAGGGTCTGACCATAAAAGGCATAATCCGCTCCTCCGGAAACGAATGCGGCGCTGTCGCGGGACACCTGGGCAAAAGCGGGCTTATAATGAAGTGCATGTCCGACGCAAGTGTCAGAGGCGGATCAAAGACAGGCGGCATAGCCGGATACAATAATGGCGGTACCATTGAGCGCTGCGTCAACAACGGAGATGTCAGAGGAACATTCAAGGTCGGCGGCGTCACCGGTGAAAACTGGGGAAATGTAATCAAATGCGGAAACAGAGGCAAGATCGTTTCCACTGAGAGAGGCGCGACTACCTACGGTACCGGCGGCGTGTGCGGAAGATCCGTCAGCAAGGATTCCATAATCGAGGAGTGCTTCAACACTGGCAACGTAATATCCGGCACTGAAGGTACAGGCGGAATTTGCGGTTACATGAACGCAAAGGGCTCCAAAATCGTCAACTGCTACAACACGGGACACATTAAAGTCAACAACAATAAGCTTCTGAGCCAGAACGGCATCCACGGATACGCCGGCGGAATCGTCGGCATCGCAGGTGTCAAAGGCGTCGTACTGTCAAACTGCTACAACGCCGGCTCCATAGTCAATTCAGACATATCTGGGGGCATAATCGGCGATTATCTGGATGAATCCAAGTTTGTTGACGATCCGTACATATCAAACAACTACTACCTGAGCATCAACGGCGTCAAGGGCATCGGCAGCGACAACGAAGGAGATTCCAAGAACATCCGCGAAGGAACGGACCGAATCGCTCAGGCGACGCTGATCAGCGGCTCGTCAAAGCTGGGAGAGACGTATATAGACGATTCCCAGAATTACTACGGAGCAAACGGTTATCCGGCTCTCAGATGGCAGAAGAAGCTCGGAAAGGTCAAGAGCACGCGTCTGCCTTGCATTTCGGCAGGCATGCAGAAAGAATTCGATAATTACATGCTGAAGAATCCGGCATACGAGAGGCCTGAGTGGCCTGTGCTGATATTCTTCAATCACAGCGCGTTTACAAGTCAGGCAATAGGAGATTTTCATGAAGAGCAACTCAAAAAATATACTCATTAACGAATTTGGAATATCGGAAAAGGTTCTCGATCTGGTCGTTTCCTGCGAAGAAGAAATAAAGCCGTTGTTCGATGAACTGGATGACACCATGACATACAACCAGTACAAAGTGCTGGACGCTTTCCAGAAGAACGGCATAAGCGACAGGCATTTTTCCTGGAACACCGGATACGGCTATGACGACATGGGACGTGAGGCGACTGAGCAGCTGTTCGCAGACGTATTTCACGCTGAGGCGGCACTTGTTCGCCCGATAATAGTAAATGGCACCCATGCGCTGAGCCTGGCTCTGACGGGCGTTTTAAGGCCCGGAGACCACATGATATACAGCACCGGCGCGCCGTACGATACTCTTGAAGAGACTATCGGAATCCGCGGAAACGGCAAAGGCACCCTCATGGACTTCGGCGTAACATATGATCAGGTCGAGCTGACACCCGACGGATCCATCGATTTTGACGCTCTCGCAAAGGCAATAAACCCGGCGACGAGAATGGTCTGTCTTCAGCGTTCCACAGGATACGGCTGGAGAAAAGCCATGACAATCGAACAGATCGAGGAATGGGCGAATTTCGTCCACGGAATCAATCCGGAACTCGTCTGCATGGTCGACAACTGCTACGGAGAGTTCCTGCATGTCAAGGAACCTACGGACGTTGGCGCGGACATAATGGCCGGTTCGCTCATAAAGAATCCGGGCGGCGGACTTGCTCTTACAGGCGGTTATATCGCGGGCAGAAGGGATCTTATCGAAAACGTCAGCTACCGTATGACGACACCTGGAACCGGCGGTGAATGCGGCCTGACTTTCGGACAGACCAGAACGATGCTTCAGGGTCTGTTTATCGCTCCAAAGACTGTCAACGGAGCCGTTAAAGGCGCTGTTCTGTGCGCAAAGGTATTTGAAAAGCTGGGTTATGATGTCTGCCCGGGACCTGCAGATCAGAGAAGCGATATAATCCAGGCAGTAAAGCTGGGAACGGCGGAAAAAGTCACCGCGTTCTGCAAAGGCGTTCAGGCAGCCGCGCCGATTGACGCGAACGTAACGCCTGTACCTCTTGCTACCGGCGGATATGAGGATCCTGTAATAATGGCCGCAGGCGCATTCGTTCAGGGATCATCAATAGAGCTCTCGGCGGACGCTCCGATGAGAGAGCCTTACAACGTGTACTTCCAGGGCGGTCTTACGTATGAACACTCCAAATTCGGAGTTATAAAGGCGCTTCAGGAATTATTGAACTGTGAATCAGAACAGTAAGATGGAAAAACAGGAAAAGAAGGAATACAGAAAACAGTATAAAAGAATTTCCTTAATTCTCAAACTCGTCGCGCTCGCTGTGATTGTTGTTGGCGTGCCTTTGTATATCTTCATTTTCCACCATGAGGTTCTTGAAGACATATCAAATCTCAGAAACGTTGAACATTGGCTTCTGAATTATAAAAAACAAAGCGCTCTTGTATATATCGGAGCCCAGATAGTACAGATCATCATATGCATCATACCGGGTCAGGCGCTTCAGGTCGCCGCCGGATACCTGTACGGTTTCTGGCTGGCCTTTGTTCTGTCGCTCATTGGCGCGTTTCTGGGGTCTGTCATAGTGTTTTACATGGCGCAGTTTCTCGGCCATGATGCCATGCATATTCTTTTCGGCGAGCGCAAAGTCATGGAAATGCTGGATAAAATCAACAGCAAGAAAGGCATGCTGGCTGTATTTGTCATCTTTCTGATACCCGGAATCCCTAAGGATCTGTGTACTTACGCAGCGGGCATATCCGAAATGCGCATAAAACCATTTCTCATTCTTTCCATTATAGGAAGATCACCTGGCATGATGTGCAGCATAGCGATAGGGCGGCAGATCATGCATGGGAATTATCACAGCGCAATAATAATAGCTGTGATCGTAGTCATTATATTCCTTATAGGCGTCATATTCAGAGATAAGGTGTTCAAGGTATTTGACGCGGCCTATGACAAGCTGATAGGGATGTAATCCTCAACACAACTATTTCCTATACAAACATTCAGGAACAAATTACGAAAATTTGTTCTTTTTTTATTGACAAACGAACATATATTCTGCTAATATGTAGAGGAACGAAAAAGAACAAATGTTCAAAAGGGAAGGAAAGGAGAGTAATCAAATGAAAAACACTAATAAGAGGTACAGAATAAAGTCACCGTTCAGGTTCATAATGTTCGTAGTAATCATTCTGGGACTGGCAGCAGGAACATTTGGATATATAACAGGATTCGATGTTTCAACAGCGCTGGAACAGCCAGGTGAAAAAATTACAGTTGAAGTCGCAGCCGGTGATACAGTCTGGGATATCGCTGAACAGTTCAAGAGCGACGGCAAGGACGTCAGAAAAGCCGTATACGAAATCTGCCAGGCTAATAATCTTCATGATGGTGAAATCCACTCAGGAATGATCCTGACGATACCTGAAAATCTGTAGAAGGAAGATGATGATTTTCTAAAGACGAAACACAAGGATATATATATCAAGAGGGGTTTAAAAAATCGCTTAAATCGAAAAATAGAGCGTCGGTTTTTCAGCAATAATATAATAAAAAGGGCTTAAGCCCTTGGTACAAGCGGGTTTGGAAGAATTTGGCCACACCCGCTGTTTTTATGCTGTTTCGGGTCCATCTCTTCCCAAAATTATGATTATCGGAAGAGTTGCCTCTCTTCTCTTCCACCTATTTCAAACTTTTGATGATGACCTTTCTCTGTGTGATTTGGTACCCTGTTCTCTCATCAACGACCTTAATACAGTAGTCGAGTGTCCTCTGCAGTTTGACTGCCAGGTTCGCGACTGCCGCGTACACTTCCGCACTCTCCGTTTTCACATCCAGTTCTATCCTGTACGGATAAATAGTCATCTTTTTTATCGCCTCGTGTTTCGCATTTTCCATTCTCTGTTTCTCTGTACTGGCCTTCTCCGGATCAAACATCAGCTTAATATTTCTGTCTTCGGCGACATTCACCTCATCCGCCAGACGTATTATCGCCGCCAAGTATGGCAGACAAACCGTATTTCCGTTATCCAGTTCAAACGTGATTGGGAACGCTTGTTCGTCAAACAGATCCGCCTTTCTGTGCCCTCTTGCCGACTGCATTACGGCGAAAACGTGTTTTTCAGATGGAAAATCAAATAGCTGAGCGTACTTTTTGATGAAACAAGCGGAGAAATCATTGTGATAGGTACGAATTACATCTGATACCGCTGCGTCCTCATGTGTTTCAAAATAATCTCCGAAATCGATCTCCTTACAGAATTCATGATAGTCATTCTCTGATATGCCCATTCCCACATCATGGAGATAGCAGCCCATCAGCAGAATATACAACTCATCTTCATTCATCTGATTGATGATCTCCTCCCCCATCAGATTGTTGCAGATCCGGGCTCAATTGATACAGTCTCTTTTCAATCAGAAAGTTGTTACCTGCCATTTACGTCAATCTCCCTTGATGGATAACTTAACCAGAACAACTCCGGCGACCAGAAACGCGATGCCAAGTATTTTGACCCAGTTGATCGGCTCATGGTCTATTCCGAACCATCCGTAATGCGCTGTCAGCGTCGCTACTATCATTTGTACAGACACAGTAATCGAAGCGGTCATTACAGGACCTATCTTTGTAATGCAAAATACTGTAAACGCTAAAATAATGATGCCGCAGATTCCGGCGAGAATGTAGTATTTCGGAATCTGCGTTGCTCCCCCGCCGCGCAGCGTCGCAAATCTGTCGTTTAAGAAACAAATACAAAGAACAATGGAAATAGACACGGATAAACTGCAAAGCGCAGCATACCACATGCTTCCAGTGAACTTTGCCACCGTCGTGTTGAAAATCGGCTGTATAGCCAGACATGTTCCAATCAATACTGCCAGAAAAATCGGCACTACATACTTCATTACCATCGTCTTAATCCATTATCATCGTATTAGTCTATATATAACTCCGCGATCAGTCCGTGCTCTCCTGTTCTCCGTCCGCCAAATGCTTCTGCCGTGCGAACAGGTATGCCTTCCGGTTTATCCCCTGTCACTGCTCCGCATCCGATTACCATTGCCAGTCCGGACGGCGTTACCATCTCCCCTTCATGTTCAGTCTGTCTGTAGGAGAGATCGCACTCATCCAGCATCGCCTTTACTGCCGGTACGGGAACATTCAGGACGCCGTGAGCGCATTTTACTGTTCCGTGTCCGTCGCATATATCAGAAACTATGACTTCATCTGTCTTAAGCTCATTCAGACAAACAGCAGCGCCGACTACATTGGCAATCGCCTGGTCACGCCCCACCTCATGAAAATGAAGTTCATCAAGTGAATCACCGTGTACTGTTGATTCTGCCTTTGCGATAACCGCGTAGATCTGCTGCGCGACAGCTTTCACGCCGCTATTGACATCAAGAGACTCAATAATGTTCTTCACCTCGCTGTAGCTGCGGTGAAAGTGCTCGTGAACGTGTTCATCATGATTATGGTTGTGCTTGTGATGATGCTCATGAGGTGCGCCAATCAGATGACTGATTCTGTGTATTTCACTGCGTACAGCCTGAGGGTCCTCATTCAGATCAATCAGCGCATTCAGCACCATGTCACCGCTTATACCGTTTTCACAATTCAAATAGATTCTTTTCATATGTATTTTACTCCATTATATGGTATCGACCATTTTTACTGTCAGAGGCGGAAGACCTGTATCACGTTTTCCTGTCCCCCTTCCGATTGAGCCGTGTTCTGCGTCCTTCCAGGTCTTTTCAAAATCATCTTCCTCAAGAAAGCAGTCAACAACTCCCGCAAGTACTGATGCGCCTGTCGGCGTCAGGAGCTCCTGCTCTATGTCAGAACGATAATGAGGAAGCCCTGTATTTCTCAGCACCGCGGCAGTAGCCGGCGCCGGTACGGGAAGCGTGCCGCATGCGCACTGCACTGTTCCGAACCCCGTAGGAACATGCGTGGAAACAATATTGTCAGCGCTTATGTAATCAATGCATATGGCAGCGCCTACAATGTCCACTATTGAGTCCACTGCCCCAACTTCATGGAACTGAACCTCATCGACAGGAACGCCATGAGCCTCTGATTCCGCAACAGCTTTGATATCGAAGATGTTACGGCTCAGCATCTTCGCATGCTCATTGATATCCGAGCGCCTTATCATATCCTTGATTTCCCCGTAGTTGCGGTATTTGCCGCTGTAAGGATGAGTCCAGGCGTTTTCTTTATTATAAAGGACCACATCAACATCCGTTACCGGTGATCCGTTGTATTCTCTTTCATTCACAGACAGTTCGAACTCGTTTAGTCCGAGACTTGCCAGTCCCCTCTCCAAAGCTTCAAGCGGAACGCCGAGAGAAAGCATCGCTCCCAGTATCATGTCCCCGCTTGCTCCGGATCTGCAATCGATATATAAAGTTTTCATCTTCAATATTTTATGGTTTAATGTTTTACGATGTCAAGAAAAAGGGGCACGGGAGGCACAGGGCACTCCCCTGCCCCTTTAATCTATATTGGTGCTTTACAGTCTGTCTAATGCCTTTGCAACCTTTATAAGACCTTCCGTCAGGTTCTTTCTCGAGGCTGCGATTTCTTCTTCAGTCCACTCCTGGAAGCCTTTGCCTGTCTTGAATCCCAGGTCGCCGTTCTCTACCTTTTCAACAAGCATTTTTGAAGGCTCCGTTGAGTTTTCAATGTGAGGGAAAAGATATTTGTGAATCGAAAGTGTCAGGTCAGTACCCGCGTTATCGATTACTTCCATTGGAGCCATGACGCCGAGACGCATGCCGAATCCGTACTTGATAGCGTCATCAACATCCTTTGCGTCAGCGATGTCGTTTTCTACGATGGAAATAGCTTCTCTGAACAGTGCGTGCTGCAGTCTGTTAGCCAAAAATCCCGGCACGTCCTTCTTTACCAGAACAGGCTTCTTTTCTGCTCCCTCGAGGAGTTCGAACATAGCCTTCTCGGTCTCTTCTGAAACGTACTTTGTGCGGATCACTTCTACAAGCGGAATCAGATAAGCAGGATTCCAGTAGTGCGTTCCGATGATTCTGTCCTTATGAACTGACTTTTCAGCGATTTCCGTAATGCTGATGGCAGATGTATTTGAGGCGAGGATCGTCGACGGCGGACAAAGTTCGTCCAGTGTCTTAAAGTAATCCTGCTTTACTGCCAGATTCTCAACGATGCATTCGAAGATAACATCCGCAAATTCCGCTGCTTCCTTCAGATCTTCTGTAAAGCTAACGTTATTGATCGTCTCCTCAATCTGCGCTTCGTCGATTACGCCCTGTTCAACCAGGACCTGTAAGTTGTTGCGCATGGTTTCTACCGGTTTCGCTCTTACTTTGTCATCATAGACGTAAATAATCATAACCTTGTGGCCCTTTGATGCAAAAAGCTGAGCAATACCTGTACCCATCATGCCTGCGCCTAAAACAGCAACATTTTTCTTTGCCATAATCAAACTCCGTATTCTTCTTATAATCACTACATGTTATTTGTTGAAAATGAAATGATATTAATATATATCGCAAATGCCATGCCAATTCTTTTCCCTGATTATACCCTTTTCTGAACGGTAAATGCAGTCATTTTCGCAAATGCAATAGTATAGTTGCAACATCTTGTTGCCAATTTGCAACAAAACACTTCATTTTTACAGTATCTCTGCTATAATATATAAACTTAATAGGAATACGCAATAAGGAGAACATCATGGATCAGGCGCTTGCAATCAAACATGTTCAGGACAAAATCAATAAGACGCTGGAACAGGAGACTGCTCCTTCCCCGTCAGAATACCGTGCTCTGCTGCAGGAGATTTCAGGTGATCTTAATGTGTTCCTGGCTCAGGGCATAGATTACAAAATCGTGGTGGAGAATCTTGACGAAAGCATCTTTATTACTGATAAAGACGGTAAAGTCCTCTATGTCAACCCTGCATATGAAAACAATACAGGAGTGCTGAGAGAAGAAGTACTGGGAAGGACCGTTCAGGATATTGTCGAAGAAGGAAAACTCTTCAACGGCGGAGCAACCCTTGATGTCATCAAGATGAAAAAACGTGTATTCAGATTATCGACCATACTGAAAACAGATCCTCATCGTACCGGTTACGCGATTGGAGTTCCTGTCTTTGATGATAATGGTGAATTGTCTCAAGTCATTGTAAGCAGTCGTCCTATTTTTACACTTCGTCAGCTTCATAACGACTACATGCGTTTTCTTGAGGAGGCGACATCCATTAAGGAGCAGGAAGAGTTGGTCAAGCTATTTGAAAACGCCGAACAGATTCCTATGTCGGATAACCTGATAGGCTCCTCTGCTGCCCTGCAGCAAGTATATGAACTCATACAGAAGGTTGCTCCTACTGACGCCAGCATAATGATTACAGGTGAATCCGGCGTCGGCAAGGAAATAGTGGCCGATGAAATCTATAAACTGGGTCCAAGAAAAGACAAACCATTTGTTAAAGTTAACTGTGCGTCGATTCCGGTAAATCTGCTTGAGTCGGAACTCTTCGGTTATGAAAAAGGCGCTTTTACAGGCGCAAACGCTTCAGGTAAACGCGGTCTGTTTGAGATGGCAAACCACGGGACTCTGCTTTTAGATGAAATCGGTGACATGCCGCTGGATCTGCAGGTCAAACTGCTGAGGGCAATACAAAACAAAGAAATAACCCGTGTAGGAGGCACAAAACCAATTTCACTGGATATTCGATTCATTTCATCCACAAACTCCGATTTGAAGAAAAAAATCGATGAAGGCACGTTCAGACGTGATCTGTTTTACCGTCTCAGTGTCATCCCTATTCATATTCCACCGCTGCGTGATCGCACTGACGACCTGGAAGAGCTTTGCAACCACTTTATCAATATCTTCGGCGATCATCATGGACACAGAATCCATCTGCTCCCGGAACATCTGAATCTGATGAAGCGTTACAACTGGCCGGGCAACATCCGTGAACTTGAAAACGTTATTGAATACCTCACAATCTGCAGCTCGGGAACCGGCACCATCGACAAAGACATGCTGCAGGGCCTCCTGAATATTACAGGCGGCGCAGAACAGATTGCGGGCGAGTCCACTCTTGCCGATTCCATGGAACAACATGAAATCGAACAGATTAAGAATGCCCTCGCTAATTCACACAATCTGCGTGAAGCAGGAAAGATCCTCGGGGTCAACGCATCTACCGTATCGCGCAAAATCAAACAATACGGCATCGATTATCCAAAAAGCAAATAAATGAGTTCGATTATAATAAAACCCCGCGATGAACGCGGGGTTTTTACTTATACAGAAAGCAATGTATAAGGTGTGAATAGAATTAATATACGCCGTATGGATATTCCTTATCAGGAACACTTCTGTCGATTTTGTCTGATGGAACAAATGCGACAGCTCTTACGATAGTTCCGTCACCCATGTACCAGCGAAGCGGAAATGCGCAGAACAGGAATCTCTGGTTCTTGACTTTATCCAGATCTCCGCCCAGATTCTCGATGCCCATTACGTTATGAGCGAGCAGGATGTCGTGGCAAGGTTCCCACTCAGGGAAGTCTTCCTCAACAGGATGTCCTGCCATCTCTTCGTACTCCTCTACAACGCGAGGTACGTAAGGTCCAGGACCGTGCTTTCCGCCATAGGTATAAAGGAAGTGGTCAATGGCCTGCATGTCGAAGCCTACACCCTTTACATGATGATCTACAAACCACCATGCGCCTTCAATTGAGAGTCCCGGTGAAAATCCGAAATAGTCTTCATTTTCACCCCAACGTCTGTGTGTACCTGTGTTCAGAAGTACCCAGTCGCCTTCCTTGATTCCGCCCGGAACCTTCTTGGCTGCTTCTTCAATATCTTCAACCGTAATCAATTCCCATTTGCCTTTTGGAATATCCAGACATACAGCTTCACCGAAGTAGTTCTGGATCGGCAGTTCATGAGTAAATGGACTTTCAGGTATTACGTGTGATGGAGAATCCGCATGGGTTGAGTTGTGCATATGGAAATCATTGAATGTCTGCAGAAGTCTGTAGTGCATTGGCATATGCTGAACTCTGTCAATATGGAAGTCGCCGTTTGAAGGCCAAAGCGGATTACCTCTTCCAAATGGATTGGAGAGATCGAGAAGTTCGAACTGTCCGCCGTTGAAAATTTCGAAAATGCTGCTGTCATATGGCTTCTTCCAGTCATTTGTATGAGCGTAATTCTCTTCACGTGTATGTCTTTCGTAAATCTCTGACATAGTTTGTTCTCCTTTCTAACATACTATATTCTGACGATTCTTCCAGGCTTACGTTCAGGAGCCTGAGGAAGATCACCTTCTCTGTATCCCAGGATACAGTTTCCAATTCCTACGAAGCTGTCGCCAATGCCCCATTTTGCTTTCAGCGCCTTGCCTTCTTCTGTTTCGAAGACTTCCTTGGCTCTGTGCACCCAGCAGGAATCCACGCCTTCGGAAAAGGCTGCAAGCATCATGTTGCCAATGACGAGACTGCCGTCTTCCACTGGAGTAGCCGTCTCATCTGCATCTGCAAATACAACGACTACAGTTGGTGCTCCGTAAAACGGATCTATATCCATGCCCATGACTTTGGCGTTAAGGCCGCTCATGACAGCAATGGCTTCAGGATCCTGTACTGGTACTATTACTGTTGACTGTGTACCCATTCCGCTAGCGGCATAAGTACCGGCTTCGAGAATGGCGTCAAGCTGCGCATCTTTAATCTGGTCGTTCTTAAATGCTCTGATGCTGCGTCTTTCCTTCATTGTTTTAATAACTTCGTTCATTTTTTGTATCCTCTTCACCCAGTGTGATTTATACTCCAAGGATTTCCCTGGCTTCTTCCGGAGTAGCCGGTTCTTTACCCATTTCCCTGGCAATTCGAACCGCTCTTGCTATGAACTGTTCATTGGATTCGGCCAGAACACCCTTGTTGTAATATACGTTATCTTCCAGTCCTACACGGACGTTTCCGCCCATGGCGATACCTGAAAGCATGATTTCATTGGCACCTCTGCCGATTCCGAAGGTGCTCCAGGTACAATCCTCAGGCAGGTGATTTACCAGATAAACCAGATTTTCTGTCGTCGCTTCCATTCCGCCCGGTGCGCCCAGACACAGCTGGAAGTGTGCCGGTACCTGGATTATGCCCTTCTTCAGATAGTACTTTGCGGTGTTGAGCATGCCCATGTCGAAAACCTCGATCTCCGGCTTGACATTAACTTCCTGCATGACCTGGCCGCACTTTTCGAGAAATCCGGGTTCATTCATGAATACGACTGTATTAAGCCAGTTCATGGTGCCTGCGTCAAAGGATGCCATTTCAGGTTTCAGTTCCTTGAATGGTTTGATGCGCTCATCCCAGCTGAATCCCTGTCCGCCTGAAGAAGTCAGGTTGATGATTGCCGGGAAGTTTCCGTCACGAAGCTTGGTGACGATTTCCTCAAACCTGTCGAAACGCATGCTTGCTGTATCGTCTTCGTTTCTGACATGGATATGAACACAGGCAGCGCCGGCTTCATAACACTTCCATGCGGATTCTACGATTTCATCCGGCTGTGTCGGCAGTGCCGGATTGTCTTTTTTAGTAGTGACAGCTCCGGTCAATGCAGCTGAGATGATTATTTTTTCTTTATGATTTGATCTTCTAGTATCGTACATTATGATACTTCCTTTCTTAGCGAATTAAGTCGTTCCTATCTACGCCATTTCGACGAGAACCGCAACTCCCATGCCGCCTCCGGCACACAGCGTCGCGATACCATACTTCTGGTTTCTTCTCTTGAGCTCATGAACCAGTGTAACAACCAGTCTTGCGCCGGTAGCGCCTACCGGATGTCCGATGGATATTCCACCGCCGTTGACATTCAGTTTGTCAATGTCGATGCCGAGATCTCTCTGGCACGCAAGGCACTGAGCAGCGAAAGCTTCGTTCATCTCCCAAAGATCGATGTCTTCTACGGTGAGACCGGCCTTCTTCAGCACTTTGCGTGACGCGCCGATAGGACCAAGACCCATGTAATCAGGGTCAAGACCGACAGCGCCGACTGAAAGAACGCGCGCGATGATTGGAACGCCAAGTTCCTTTGCTTTGTCTTCATTCATGAGAAGTACGCCTGAGGCAGCATCGTTCATTCCGGAGGAATTACCTGCTGTTACCTTGCCGTCTTCCTTGAATGTTGCTTTCAGTTTGCCGAGTTTCTCCAGTGATGTGTCTCTTCTTGGAAACTCATCAGTATCGCAGACCGTATCGCCTTTTTTGCCTTTGATTGTAATCGGAACGATCTCATCCTTGAATTTACCTGCGTCGATTGCAGCAACGGCACGCTGATGACTCTGGAGAGCATACGCGTCCATCTCTTCTCTTGTGATGCCATAGCGTTCTGCTACGTTTTCCGCGGTGATGCCCATTGCAGGTCCTACACCAAGATTGGTGAAGGAATCCCACATGGAATCACGCATCTCCATATGTCCGTATTTCTTGCCGTAGCGGGCATCGAAGACCATGTGCGGCGCGGTGCTCATGCTGTCTGCGCCGCCGGCCATGATGCAGTCTGCCTCTCCTGCCGCGATCTGATAGAATCCGAACTGGATCGAGGACAAGGATGATGTGCAGTTCCGATGAATAGTTATGCCAGGAACGCTCTCCGGCAGTCCTGCCTTGACAGCTGCCACGCGAGCCAGATTGTTTTCTTTGTAAGTTCTCTGATAATTGCAGCCCCAGATTACATCCTCGATGATCTCTGGATCAACGCCGGAGCGCTTGATAAGTTCCTGCATGATTGGAATGGACAGATCAAGAGATGTGATCGTCTTGTACATTCCGCCCAGTGATCCAACGGCTGTTCTGCATGCTGCTACTATTACTACATTACTCATTGTGTCAATCCTTCCTGTATCGTTTAATTATCCTTCGTGGTGTTCACCTGTTACTTCATCTTCCTTAGCATAGTCAAGGTTGTACTTTCTTGTGTTCAGTACGGAGATCAGGATGAAGTTTATAATCAGCAGACCGATGAATACTACATAAGCTCCTCTCAGTGAGCCGGTAACTCTCAGTGCTGTAGCATTTACGATGTAGTTCAGCATGAGAACAACCTGCATGATCGGGAAGTAAATGGAGTATACGATATCGAAACTGTGACGTCCGAATACGGATGCAGGCAGTGAAGTCATGAAGTTCGCTGCTGCGCCGATAGCTACACCGATCATGGCTACGCAGATGTAACCGCCGGTCATGTTGTTGAACAGTACGTTAACTGCCAGTGCAACCATGTACCAGAGAAGGAATGCTCTTACTGCAGTCTTAACACCCAGCTTCTGGTCAATGAATCCGAATGCGAATGATCCGGCCAGACCGATGAGCGCGCATACAGTCATCAGAGCGATCGCCTTGTTCGGCTCAAATCCGAGCTCGATGTTTCTAGGAACGAGCTGTGACATTACACCAGTTGTTACCATCTGGTTGATACCGATGATAAGAGCTACGATCCACATCTCCTTAGTCTTAAGAAGGTCTTTTACTGTCCATCTTGCCGGAGCGTCGTTTGACATGTCCGCATATTCTCTGTCATATACATCCTGTGTAACGTTGTCAGGCAGCTGACCCATTTCCTGAGGAGTATTTCTAATGATGAAGATAGCGATGAACGCAATGACGATTGCTGCGATACCGGTAATCGTCATGCCCTTGCCCATGCCGTACGCACCGATCAGGAATGCGATGAGAGGTACATAAAGAGCAGAACCGAGGTTGTGGCCCATTGTAGTAAATCCGTTTGCGAGACCCTTCTTCTTAGGCATCCACTGAGTTACCAGGTTTCCGCCGCCCAGGTAGCCTGCAGCGTTGATGAAGATGGTTACCAGAGTCAGACCTGCGAAGTAAGTTCCCAGTGTCGTAGCGTGTCCATAGAAAATGTAGGATGCACCCGCCAGAGCCAGACATACGACTGACAGCCACTTGGCGCCGATCTTTGTCAGGACGCGACCGATGATGAAGTAAGAAACGACACCGATGAATCCGGCCCACATAGCCAGCTCAAGCAGTTTAGCATGGAGGAGTGTAGGATCACTGTATCCCAGCTCCTGCCAGTGTGCGTTAACGAATACATCGATGACGATATTCTGTCCGTCAATCGAGAAACCGATCAGGAACCAGAACATGATCATGCTGTAAAAGATGATTATCCAGCCTTTACCAAAGTTAAGTTTGGTGTTTTCGGACTGGAGCTGCTGTCCATTGTTTGACATGTTATTTCTCCTTATTTTTTTGATAATGATAACTTTTATTTTCCAAAGGCTTCGTCCGTTGCCGCCCTGACCATGTCGTCCCAGGTCTCATATTCCGTACTCTCTTTGACAAAGTTATCAAAGATCGTCTTGGAATATACGAGTCTCGGAGAATCCCATGACGCCATGACAGCGCTGGAATAACGGAAGCCTTCAAAATTCTTGAAATTAGTATGCTTCTGCATGAACTCATCGCTGAATATTCTATTCAGAAGATCTTTGAGTTCCTGCGTGTAATTAATAGAAACATAATCGTTCATTACTTGCTCTCCGGATGTTCTTTGAAGTACTCTTCAGCCTTTGCAAATACGTAGTCATGCCATACCTGTGCATCTCTAGCCATGCAAGGTCTGATGATCTCGTCTTCCTGATCGCCCATGCCGTTGATGATCTCTTTTCTCTGGATGGTCAGGTAGAGCGCCGGCTCGTTTGGAGGGCATCCCAGGATCCAGAATGCATTCGGATGATCCTTCAGATACTTCTTGGTGCAGTTACCGTGGAGAACAAGTTTCTCGTCCGGAATGTCCTTCGGAATCTCGTTCTGCGGTCCGATTACAACTGTCATTCCGGCGTTCTTGTCGTACTCGCCTACTGCCTTCAGCTCTTCCATGTTGATTGCGAGCAGCGCCTGGCAGCTTGAGCATCCGCCTTCACAGCGTACATCATATTCAGGCCATCTTGTGCTCATGTCGCCGATGTAAGGAATCCACATCTGCTTGAAGCATTCTTCAACAGTGTTTCCGATGACTTCGATATCATCGAGATCATACTTGCCGAGACCTACTTCCTTCGCAACCTTAAAGTAGTCAACAGCTGATGTATCGATGCCCGTAACCTCGCATGCTATTCTGTCGATTGCGACAGGGTCCTTGGAACCGAGAATCATATTGGATTCGATTGGAACCGGCATGTGCGGTGAATAACCGGATGCTGCTCTCATGGCGTCCATGATGTTGAGATCAGCCTTGCATACGGACCAGACGTCCATCATTGCCATCGTCAGGTTCAGCTGGTGCATCTGCATATGAACCTTATCCTGTACAACGCCCTTGATGTTCTTCAGAGCGCCTGAGAATACCATGCTGGCGTGTGCCTTCAGAATCGGCAGATTGATGAGATGCTCTGCTTCCATGAGTCTCTTCGGCAGCTTGACGTGTGAAATATTGGATCTGAAGTCTCTGACTGCTACATTTACGAGATCCTTATCTCTCTTGATGTCGTAAGTCTCAACACCTTCCTCGTCAGCTACTGCCTGGATTCCGCTTACCTTGAAGCATTCAATGGTGTCGCATCCGATTGCTGCTGCTTCTGCAATAACGATTTCCTTCGGATTTGCTTTTCTGACCTCTCTGATAACCGCTCTGACAACTTCCGGATTCGTGCAAACTGAAGTTTCAGGTGGTTCAGCATGGCCTACATTCGGCTTGATCATGACAGTCGTTCCCGGTCTGATCAGGTTCTCAACGCCGCCAAGAAGGTCAAAAACTTTTGTGACATTCGCCTGAATGTCTTCTCCCTTTACGAGAGCTACCTGTGATTTTGCCATAAGTTTCACCTCTTTGCTTTCTGGGTTTCCTTAGCAATAAATAACTGTTTCATTTTCAACACCTTTAGTAATACGCAATATCCGTGCCAACAATATTTTTATCTTTTTCCAGCAAACCCAATACGTATTTCTGTATTATTACGGTATTTAAACGATGATTTGTTGCATCACGCGCCGATCTGTTGCACAAAACAAAAAGTTGTTGCACGCACGCAACAACTTTTTGCTATTATTTGCAATATGAATCATGTATATGGGTTATTACTATTAAAATGCCTCTTCCAGTATGGCTATTACGTCTTCCTTCGTTATTCCCTGACGAGGGTTGAATCCGAGAACCGGCTCGTTGAGCACATCATTGGCGAGCATGTCAAAATCATCTCTTGAAATACCCTGCTCTTCCAATGTTCTGATTTCAAGCTTCTTAGTGAGGTCCAGAAGGGCGTCAGCGAGCAGATACTTGTCTTTTTCGGCGTCTCCGCTGCCTTCAATGCCGATTGCGCGTGCAAGATCTGCCATCTTGTCAGGACAGCTCTCTGCGTTGTAGCGCATGACATAAGGAAGAACACACGCGTTCGCCATGCCGTGTGCCAGTCCGAAGTGAGCGCTTAGCGTGTGAGCTATGCCGTGCACAAGCCCCAGATTGGCGTTTGAGAAGCTGAAACCGGTGATTATGCAGCCCAGCATCATCTGCTCCCTTGCATCCATATCATTCCCGTTAGCGCACACCTTTGGAAGATTATTATAGAGTATTTCCAGCCCTTTCAGCGCGTTGTACTCCGTCAGAGGCGTCGCCATGTTTGAAATGTAACTCTCAACAGCGTGAGTTATCGCGTCCATTCCTGTAGCCGCTGTCACGCTCTGCGGAACAGTTCTCGTCAGCTCCGGATCCGCGATGACATCTGAAGCCACTATATTGTTGTCTATTACAACGTATTTGATGACCTTTTCTGTATCTATCAGAGCGCTTACATTAGTGATTTCGCTTGAAGTGCCGGCAGTTGTCGGAATTGCTATAAGCGGGAGACAAGGGTTCTTGACCATACCAATACCGCCGTACTCTCCGATTCTGCCTTCGTTTGTCATCAGAACGTTTACCGCCTTTGCGAGATCGATGCTCGATCCGCCGCCTACCGCAACAAATCCTTCAACATTTGCTTCTTTTGCGATTACAGCAGCTTCTTCGACCACATCATTCGTAGGATTAGGGATTACACCGTCGAATATGCAGTATGAAACTCCGGATTTCTCAACTTCACTGACCACTTTATCAGCGATTCCGGCCGCTTTTACGCCGCCGTCATATACGACCATCACAGATTTAAGACTATAACCTTTGATGATTTCCGATAAGTCGTTCAGCGCGCCTCTTCCGAAATCAATGTTGCTCTTTACAAAAAAGTTAAAGCTCATGTTGTTCCTCCATAAAAAAAGACTTTGCTTATGTGTTTAATACAATGCAAAGTCTGTGCCAATCTCTGTTAAACTGATCTATCTCAGGCTGTCTAAATAGCCCTGTAAGATGATTATCGCAGCCTGACGGTCGATTATCTCTTTTCTCTTGTTTCGCCGCATGTCGGCCTCAATAAGGACCTTCTCGGCCATCACAGTAGTCAGACGCTCATCATAGAATTCGATTTTAACGTTATTCATTCCCGATCCTCTGAGCTTGTTCTCAAGCCTCTGCCTGAATTCCCTGACCTTTTCCGTCTGCAGGCTGTCAGTTCCGTCAAGTTTCAGCGGAAGACCGATGACAACAGTATCACAGTCATATTCTTTGATGTAATCCAAAACTTTGCCGGTATCCTTCTTGATACCGACACGCTCAATCGTCGTAATCCCCTGCGCGGTTATGTCCAGTTCATCGCTGACCGCGACGCCTATTGTCTTGTCACCTACGTCAAGTCCTATTTTTCGCAAACTGCTCTCCTCTACATAATTTTGTTATTGAAAACCTATGTTATTTTCCAAAAATCAAAAATAAGTGGCGGACAAAAAGCCCGCCACAAAAGAACGAATTCGTTATTTTTCGAGATAAGCCTTGATCAGTTCTTCAACCAGGTCATCTCTTTCGATTCTGCCGATAACATTTCTGGCGTTGTTGTGACTAGTTATGTATGAAGGGTCTCCGGAAAGTATATAACCTACCATCTGGTCAATGGCATTATAACCTCTCTCATCAAGAGAATCATATACGATAGTCAGTATCTCCTTGATCGTCTTCTGCTCGACTTTATCAAAGTTATCATACATCCTTGTCTGTCTGTCCATTACAAAACCTCCAATCAGTTCACTTGGTAAATAAAGTATAACACCAGTTTGCCAATAATTACAAGTCCTTATAGCAGAAATATCTCTTAAACTATATTAATTCTTCTGCTTTTGCAAAAGCAGCATCAACTTTTGACGGATCCTTCGCTCCGGCCTGTGCCATGTCGGCCTTTCCGCCGCCTCCGCCGCCGGCTGCCTTTGCGATTTCCTTGATCATCTTTCCGGCGTGCATGCCCTTCTCGACCAGGTCGTCAGTAAGGGAAACCAGGAATGTCACTTTGCCGCCGCTGACGGAAGCAAATACCATCGCAACGTTTTTGTTTGAAGCCTTGACATTGTCGGAAAGATTTCTGAGATCTCCTATATCGTAGTCCTCGAACTTCCTGGTCACAAGTCTCACACCGTTGATTTCCTTTGCGTCATCAAGGAATGAATCCGCGTCCTTGCTCATTTCGGCTGCCTTGATCTGCGCGAGTTCCTTCCTGAGCTCCTTTACCTCTTCAGTAAGAGCTGAGGCCTTCTCCGCAAGCAGATTCCTGTCAGCCTTAAGAGCCGCCGCCGTATCGCTGATAAGCTGCTGCTCTAGTTTGTAATCCTTCAGAATGCCCTGACCTGTAATCGCCTCAATACGTCTTACGCCAGACGCGATGCCTGATTCGCTCAGTATCTTCAATGCTCCGATCTGTCCTGAATTAGCAACGTGGGTTCCGCCGCAGAACTCTCTCGAGTAATCACCGATTGAAACAACTCTGACTTTATCGCCGTACTTCTCATCAAAGAGCGCCATTGCGCCTTCCTTCCTGGCGTCCTCGATATCCATCACCTTCGTGGTGACCGGCAGGAAGTGTCTGATCTTATCATTTACAATTGCTTCAACCTTCTGAATATCCTCATCGGTCATAGCTTCATAGTGCGAGAAGTCGAACCTGAGTCCATTCTTATCCACATGTGAGCCTGACTGCTTGACATGGTCGCCGAGAACCTCACGCAGCGCCCTGTGCAGCAGATGCGTAGCGGAGTGATTGGCTGCTGTCATGTTTCTGACAGGAGTATTCACCATTGCGTCCACAGAATCACCCTCATCAAATTCGCCCTGCATTATAAACACGCTGTGCACATAGACCGAGTCGTGTTTTTTGACGTCCAGAACGTGCGCTATGCCGCCGTGTTCATTGTAGATATATCCGTCGTCGCTCACCTGCCCGCCGCTTTCAGCGTAGAACGGAGTCTTGTCGATGATGAAGACGCACCTGTCATCCTTCACAGCCTTGCCGGCTTCTTCAAAGTTCTCCGTAAGAATATGTCCTAATACCGTGCGCTCGCTGACTGTATCGTAACCCGTGAATTCCGTCGTTTCGGAAATATCAAGCTCATGCTCCTCATTCTTCCATCCCGCGCCTTCCATCTCCTGCTCGGTTCTGGACAGTTCCTTCTGATGCTGCATCTCCGCAGCGAAACCTTCCTCGTCTACCTCATAGCCCTTTTCAGCCATGATCTCCTTGGTCAGATCAATTGGGAACCCATATGTGTCATGCAGCTTGAATGCTTTTGCGCCATCGAGCACCTTGCTTCCGGAAATGACCATGTCGGCGATGTGCTCGTCGATTATGCTCATGCCCTTATCTATGGTCGCTGCGAATTTCTCCTCCTCTGATCTGACGACTCGCTTTATCATTACCCTGCGCTTTTCAAGTTTCGGATATGCCCTTCCGGATTCATCGATGACCCTGTCACAGAGTTCCGCAAGGAAAGGTCCCTTGATTCCAAGCTTGCGCCCGTGGAGGGCGGCTCTTCTGATGAGCCTGCGCAGAACGTATTCCCTGCCCTCGTTTCCAGGCAGGATGTTGTCACTGATCATGAACGTCATGGAACGCAGATGGTCCGTGATGATTCTGAGAGATACGTCTGTAGGCGCCTTACCGTCTTTATACTCGACTCCTGATACGTTCTCGACCTGACGCAGAACCGAACGGATCGTGTCCACGTCAAATATGCAGCTCGTCTCCTGCATGATGCAGGCGAGTCTCTCAAGGCCCAGGCCCGTATCGATATTAGGATTAGGCAAATCGGTATATGAACCGTCTTCTTCCTTGTTGAACTGGGTGAATACAAGATTCCAGAATTCAACGTATCTGTCGCACTCACAGCCTGGCTTGCAGTCAGGCTTTCCGCAGCCGTGCTCTTCTCCCCTGTCGAAGTAAATCTCTGAGCATGGACCGCATGGGCCGCCCGTACCTATCTCCCAGAAGTTGTCTTCCTTGCCAAGTCTGACGATCTTCTCTTCAGGAAGGCCTATCATGTTGTGCCAGAGATCGAATGCCTCTTCATCGTTCTCGTATATGGTTACCCAGAGCTTGTCCTCCGGCATCTTCAGAACATTTGTAGAGAAATCCCATCCCCATGTGATCGCTTCTTTCTTGAAGTAATCGCCAAAGGAGAAATTGCCCAGCATTTCAAAGAAAGTGCCATGTCTGTCCGTATATCCTACGTTTTCTATATCACCGGTTCTTATGCACTTCTGGCAGGTAGTCATCCTCTTTGAAGGAGGAGTCTTGATACCTGCGAAATACGGCTTCAGAGGAGCCATTCCGGCTCCTATGAGAAGCAGACTCGGATCATCCTCAGGAATGAGTGAAAAGCTCTCTCTCCTGTAATGACCCTGTTTCTCGAAGTAACTAAGAAACAACTCTCTCAATGTGTTCAGGCCCAGTTTTTCCATAGTGTATATATCCTCCAGATAATTTGGTTGTCGTTCATCAACAATTAATTATTATACATCACATGCATGCCTTTAATCAACTGCACAAAAACAGTAATAAGCAGCCCAGGAGCGGGCTGCTTTTGCTGCATTATTTTCAGCTGTTTAACGCCGAGATGGACGCGGCACCGTATGCAGTGACATGCCGTGAACGTCTTCCAAAGCTTCCCCTATTCCTTCACTGTATGTTGGATGCGACATTATGCTGCGGAGCATGTCAGGCACGGTCAAATCGTTGACTATCGCCGTTGTGAACTCACCAATCATGTCGGTGGCGCGTGCGCACATCATCTGTGCTCCCAGGATCTTCTCTGAGCCTGCTTCTGCAACGACCTTGATGAAACCACGTTCCTCCTTGGTTATGAGGCTCTTCCCGTTGGCGCTCATTATGAACTTGCCGGTTATGACGTCGATTCCCTGATCCTTCGCCTGGGCTTCTGTCAAGCCTACGATGGCGATCTCCGGATCTGTGTAAACGCCCGCAGGGACAACCGAAACGTTCTGAGTGCCTGACGAATCGCAGATGGCTTCCACAGCGCGTATTCCATGAGCGGACGCCGCGTGGGCGAGCTGAATTCCGCCGATCAGATCACCGATGGCATATACACCGTGGATGCTCGTGCGGAACGCATCGTCAACTTTAACATACCTGCCGTTCATCTCAGGCTCAGCGTCTTCCGCGAAGAGTCCTTCGGTGACTGGTCTTCTGCCTGCTGCAACTAGAATATAGTCACCAGATGCAGACTGCTCTTTGCCTTTTTCCTCATAAAAAGCGGTCACCTTGTCATCTCCTGCGTCTTCAAATCTGCTGACCATGGCTGAAGTATGGATATCCACTCCTCTCTTTTTCAGGATCATCTTCAGATTCTGGGAGATCTCCTTATCGAAGTTATCGAGGATTTTTGGCAGCGCTTCCAGAATCGTCACCTCGCTGCCAAGATTGGAGAACACGGTCGCGAATTCCACACCGATTACACCGCCGCCGATAATAACCAGCTGCTTCGGCGCGTGATCCAGCGCGAAGAGTCCATCGCTGTTTATGACCTTCGTAAGATCGGTGCCTTCAACCGGAAGGGACGCAGGCTTTGATCCTGCGGCAAGAATTACATTGTCCGCGTAATATACATCTTCGCCGACACTAACAGCATTGACACCGTCTTCAGGCGGCAGAAGCACTCCTCTGCCCTGAATAACGGTAATCCTGTTGCCCTTCAGCAGCTGCTCAACGCCTCCGACAAGAGAATCCACAGTCTCCTGCTTATAATCGCAAATCTTGCCGTAATCAAAGGAAACACCTTCCGCGTATACACCGAAGCGTTCGCCTTTCTGCATCTCACGATACAGGGAGGAGGCGTGTATCATCGCTTTTGTTGGAATGCAGCCCCTGTTCAGGCAGGTCCCCCCGACGCGATCCGCTTCGACAACAGCAACGTTCAGTCCCTTCTGGGCGCCCCTGATCGCGGCCACATAACCGCCGGGGCCTGCGCCTATCACTATAAGATCATATTTATCCATAACTGCCTCGCTTTTATCTGTTTCTGAATTCTTTGGATTAGAATTCTCATGATAAAGGGTCTGATAAAGCATCAGACCCTTAAACAATACATATTGACTATTCGAACTCGTATTTGAGTACCGGATGTCTCGCTGCTCCAACATCATCGAGACGCTTAACCGGAGTTTTTACCGGCGCCTGATGAAGTTTGTCAGGATCTGAATAAGCCAGCTCGTTCAATCCGATGAAAACATCGATCGCCCAGTCAAGAGTCTCCTTTGATTCTGTTTCACACGGCTCCGCCATAAGAGCTTCAT
>JAFRCM010000107.1 GCA_017404365.1 Bacillota bacterium | reverse complement strand
GTGACCCCCTGCTTGTAAGGCAGATGCTCTCCCAGCTGAGCTAAACTCCCATGGTAGCGGCGAGTGGAGTCGAACCACCGACCTTCCGGGTATGAACCGGACGCTCTAGCCAACTAAGCTACACCGCCACATCGGCAGGCTTGACTTAGCCGCCGCAACAAATATACTACCATCAGCACTTTTCGATGTCAAGAATTATTTCAGTGTATTTTAGGTATCTGATGATCCTTCCTGAGGTTTCATCTTTGCCTTCATGAAAGCCTTGATGTATTCGGCTGATTTGTCTTCTGTTTCAATATCTTCAGGGTCGAGTTTATGTCCGATCTTCACCTCGGCAAGCGTTGCCGCGCCTTCGATGATTCCGGCGGCAAGTCTCGGATTCTTCGTGATGAGCGGTCCCAGTATTCCTGTGTAAATCACACTTCCGCTGACAGCTCCCTCATCTCCTTTATCGTTGTTCCCTCTGCCGTATACGACCATGCCGAACGGACTCTGATTCTTTCCAAGAGTTACGTCCGCTACCTGAATCTGGTTGCCTATCACATCAAGGCCGTCTTCCGTCCTCACCCAGATATCATCGCCCCAGACTGACTCCCTCTCCTTCCAGGTCATGTCCAGAAGTCCTGTTCCTTCAACGATGGTTCCATCGAGGAATTCCGTTGCTTTTGCAAGAGCCGCCCCGCTGCTGCCGTTGGCGATCAGAAAGCCTCCTCTGCTGATGAAACGTTTTATCTCATCCTTCTGACGGTTGAGGGCAGCAGCCACCTTGTCGACGCACTTGAGCTCGCCGGCAGTCATGTAGACTATGTGCGGCCAGTCCCAGTTCTCGTCCTGTTTCAGGCTGTCGCTTCTTCTTATCTCAACAGGAACATCAAGCAAATTACAAACATGGAGAAGTCCCATGACATCGCCTCTGCCGCCGTGAAGATTCAGAACATCCGGATACAGCCAGAGTATATGCAGGCATCTGAATCCGCTCTCTCCCGTGACCTCCGACGCGTTGGTCAGCGTCTCGGATTTTCTGTCGAATCGGTTTCTTATTCTGTTTATCTTATCGAATTTATCCATTTGTCTTACTCCTCACGTATTCCGCCATGGCTTCGTACTTGTGAAGCCATGTAATCAGGTATACGTTGTCGCAGTCGTATTTCTCAAGCTCATCGATTATGGTTTTGTCGTCGTTCGTAGGAAGAATCGTCAGTTTGTCCCCGTCAAAACCATCGTAGAGCATTCTCAGTCCCGCGTCGTATGCCACTGTTCCTGAGAAGCATATGCACCTTTCGATACCGGACTTTATAAGCCTGCGGAAATCACAGTCGAATGTGTAGAAAGTATTCGTGTAATGCGGATCGAAGTCGACCAGCTCGTCAAGCCCCAGCATGAATATCTTGTTCGTCTTGTCATCTGCAATCACGTTGAGGGCCGACTGGACCGTCTCAGGGTTCTCCTGCTTCATGCGGAGATATTTGATGCTCTTGGTTCCTACTTTAATGGTCTCCATCCTTCCGCCCTGAAGCGCAAAGTCAGCGAAAGCGCTGCTGATGTCTTCATCCTTTACACCGAATTCAGACGCCACTGTGAGCGCGGCTATGTAGCAGTACAGGAAATACGGTGTGCTGTACTTGAAATCATATGTCTTGCCGCCGGCTTTGAATGTCTTGCCTTCGAAATCAATTTCCTGCGCCTGGTATTTGTTTGCCGCTGTTCCGAATCCGCATGACGGACATGAGAAACTGCCGATGTTATCGATGTTGTAGTAATTGTAGACGATAGCTTCATGGCATACAGGACACGGCGCGGTTACTGAGAAGAAATCACCGGTCTTGTCGAAAGATGATTCGTTCCTGTCCACTCCGTATGTGATGCATTTTCCCGCTTTGCCGCCCAGACTGAGCGCGTTAGGTTCATCACCGTTTACATACACAGTCATGTCGTCGTTTATTACCGACAGTATCTTTCTGCGTATTATCTCAGGCTCGCCGTTTCTCTGAACCTGATCCTTCTGAACATTTGTGACGCAAAGGTGCTTTGCAGGAAGCTGCTTGTGAATTATAGGCAGAAATCTCTCATCTGTTTCCATGAGCACGACATCGGCGTTTAGCCTTCCCGAAAGACTGCAGTTCTTCAGCAGCGAAACAATGACGCCGCCGATGAGGTTTGCTCCTTCGAGGTTTACTGCCACGCGAAGACCAGCCCGCTTGAATACGTGGGCCATGAGATTTGTCGTGGTGCTTTTCCCGTTGGTACCTGTTACGAAAATAGTTTTGTCCGGATCAAGCCCCTTGATGTGGCTTATGAAATCCGGATCAAATTTCAGGGCGATTCTGCCCGGCAGATTGGTACCCCTTCCCTTCGCTACTATGTTTATGGCAAATGCCGCGAGCTTGGCGGCCAAAAGTGCAAATCTGAATCTCATTTGCTGATCTATTCTTCCTCCTGTATGTGGAGCCTCTTGCGTATGAATGCGGGTACCTCCTGCGGATCCATTTCAAGCGCCCACGCGAATTCCTCCTCGACCAGTTTCTCAGCCGATCTGAGAGTAGTCGTATCGGAAACGGAAAGCTTCTTGCCCTGTCTAGCAAGCTCCCGCTTTTTCTCGTAGATGCATCTGATCATATTCAGCAGATGTCCGCTTACGCCTTCGTTCAGGATGCTCTTGAAATAATCTCCCCTGACGCGCCTGTCGGTCACCCATTTAACATCATCATCGGCAAGGCCCATAAGTATGTCTTCGATATCTTCTCTTCTCATTGGTTCCCTCATCCTTGAGAGAAGCTCTTCGTTTTTGAAAGGAACGAAAAAACAGGTCTCACTGTGTTTGTGCTGCCGGAGTACATAATACATCTCCTTTGGCGCATCCGAAGTGAAACTCATCATTTCTATTCTGTCCACTAAACAGATACCATTGGTACCGTAAACGACGTATTGTCCTACATCAAATTGAGCCTCATTCATGTCATTTCAATTCCTTTCTAGCTGGCTCTATTATATCACGCAGAACTAGTCTTTCGCAAAGGCAAGAAGACCTTCTTTTTCCTCATCTGTCATGTTCATCTTCTCACAGCAGATGAGAATTTCCTCTCTCGGCATCACATATTCAGTGTCTATGCAGAGTCTGGTAAAATTGTTTTTGTTGATGCCTGACGTGCTGAATGTAATCTCGCCGCTAAGGATTTTTCTGTCGTATATTTTTAGAAATTTCTGTGCAAAAGTTTCCATTACGCTCTGTCCTCTATCTGAATCTCGGTCGTAGCGCCGTACTTCTCCTTGAGTTCACCAAGACGCGCGAAGTGAGGCGTCTGACAGTGAGCCTTCTGATGCTCTCTCGATTCCCACTGTTCCCACAGGAACAGAGTGTTCTCCGATCCGACCGGATAGAAATAGTCGTATCTTATGCATCCGTCTTCACCGCGGGAAATCTCGTCGATGCCTTCTTCCTGGATATCTCTCAGATACCCGTCTCTGTCTGCCTTTGACGGCATGGTGTATGTCACGTAGAAGTTAGTCATTTTCTCTCTCCTTTCAGAATGTAGCGACTTCCGGGTCCGCCGGCTCGCATTTTCTGATTTTGCTGCAGATGAGCACCGGTCCCTCTTCGCCGTAGATTTCTTCTTCCATCACTTTTATAGTAGCGTCAACTGCAACCCAGTCTCCTGTCTTGAACTGGGTTGCCTTTGAATAAACGCACGCCAGTCCCGCAAACTGGATATCCTCGACGCAGCATGTCATTACGTGTCTGCCGAATACCAGATACGTATCCGGCAGTGTGTTGTCTCTGGCCACAAGGCCTTTGACCTTTATCTTCTTCCCGTCGTAGTTGTCCTGATTCTCGGTAAGGTCCCTGTACCATTCAGCGAACCATTCGTCCTTTATGGTTATGATCGGTGCTTCCATGTCGTACGGCAGCGGATCCGGGATATCGTCAAAATAGACATTGTCCGGTGCGTACTCGTAGCATATGTCGGACCTCCTGTTAGCGACCCTGACCAGCTTGTGGAAATCCATTCTGTCATAGTCCTCAGTGAATCTGTTGAAGACCACCAGCTCCGCCGTCTGCATCTTATTGAATGTCAGCTGCCTCATGTTTGTGTTGTACATCATGAATGTGCCCGCATCGGCGAAGAGCATCTCCTGATAGATCACCCAGTTCTCAGGCGTCGAGGTGAACAGATCCTCCAGCATCCACATGCCGTTGTATTCTATTATGACACGCTCGATCATGTACTCTTCAGCGAGATCCGCCAGTTTGTTGTGATCAAGATCTTCCTTTCCAAGTTTCTCTATGAATACTTCAGGACTTGCAAAGGCATCAGGCTTCAGTTCGACCTCTCCTTCCTCAAAGAGCAGAACCAGAGTCCTCTCGCCCGCATTGAAATCGCTTCCTTCCAGAAGTTCCTGAATGAATGTTGTCTTGCCTGATCCCAGAAAACCCGTGAAGAGATATACCGGAATCTCCAGACCGTTCATCATGTTTCTACCTCTCGTTTCTTTCTCCTGCTGTCAAATTACAGATTGAACAATCTGCGCACCGCGTCCTCTTTTATGTCCACGCCTATGACGCAGATCATCCCTGTTGTTTCAGCCTCTCCTGTCCTGACTTCAGGCTCGCCCGGAATGTAGTCGAAGTGTATCCACTGACCGTCCGTGCCTTCTACAATTCCCTTTGCTCTGAGTATCTGGCCGCACTTTTCTTCATCCTGAAGGGCCTGAAGCGCGGTCTCAATCTGCTCAACAGTATACTTGTTGGCCGTTTCCTCACCTATGTCGCTGAACACCTCATCCGCATGGTGGTGTCCGTGCTCGTGTTCATGTTCATGGTGGTGTTCATGTTCATGGTCATGGTGATGATGCTCATGCTCGTGCTCGTAGGCTTCCTCGCGGAGTCTGTCGAGTTCGGCGGAAAGCGTCTTCTTCTGCTCCATGGTCTCCAGAATCTGTCTGCCTGTGAGCTCGTCCCAGTCTGTGGTTACGATGGACGCATGATCATTGTGCTTGCGGATGATGTCCACGCACTCCTTCAGCTTATCGTCGCTGAGACCTTTTGTATGGCTGAGTATCACCGAGCTCGCGTGCTCGATCTGATTCTCATAGAACTCACCGAAATTGGCCATGTACATCTTGCAAAGTTTTGCGTCGACGACTGTAGTAAAACCGTTCAGTTCAAGTTCTTCGATTCCCGCGTCCTGAACTGCGATTATTACGTCGCTGAGCTTGCCTACGCCTGACGGCTCAATCAGTATCCTCTCGGGCTTGTACTGATCGATTACCTGCCTTAGCGCAGTTTTGAAGTCGCCGACCAGAGTGCAGCAGATGCACCCAGAATTCATCTCATTTATCTGAACTCCTGTATCCTTGAGAAAACCTCCGTCGATACCTATCTCGCCGAATTCATTCTCTATCAGGACAAGTTTCTCGTCATAGGCTTCCTTGATGAGCTTTCTTATGAGCGTAGTCTTGCCCGCTCCGAGAAAACCGGAAAAAATGTCAACTTTTACTTTTGTCATTGTCTTTGCCTCCTAACACAGATCACCTATTATTTCTTTCTCCGCAAAGAATACTGTAGCTCCGCCGGTGTGGAGGAACAGCACATCGCTTCCCGCTGGAATATTCCCGCTGCGTACATCGGAAATCATGCCCGCGAACGCCTTTCCCGAATAAACAGGGTCGACGAGTATTCCTTCTTTTCTTGCCAGAAGCTTTATCGCCTCGGTCGCCTCCTCGCTCGGGCATTCGTATCCAGGCCCGTAGTGATTCGAATCGACAAAGAACTCGTCCTCAGTGACTCGCGGAGCTGCTCCGATTAATTCCAGAGCTCCATTTGCCAGTTCCTTCGCTCTCGCCTTGTACCTTTCGTCTACTTCCATGGCCGTTACTGAGTGTATCTGCACATCCATGCCCAGAAGCGCCTTTCCGGCCACGAGGCCCGCCATTGTTCCGCCGGATCCGGTTGAATGATACATTTGATCGAAGTGGAGATTCTCATTTTCCATCTGCTCCGCGATCTCAACCATCGCGTTCACATAACCAAGACTTCCGTATTTGTTCGCGCCACCCATAGGTATGTCGTAACTTTTAATTCCTTCCTCAGCAAGACGTGCTATATGCTCCTTGCCCATCTTGAATGATCTTTTTTCGGCTTCGGCAAATGACTCTCCTTCTTCAAGATCCACTACATGTATTTCTGCGCCGAATATGCCGTCGAGAAGCAGATTCGCCTTGAAATCCTCAGGATCAGGCGGTACGACAGCCGCCAGATACAGTATCGGTTTAAGTCCGTTCCTGGCCGCGGCCCACGCAGTCTGCATCGCGTGATTCGACTGGGTAGCGCCGTATGTGAACACGCACTCAGCGCCTTCATCCGCCGCTTTGCCGATGAGGAACTCCAGCTTGCGCGTCTTGTTGCCTCCGAAGAGATTGCTGCCCGTGAAATCATCTCTCTTGATCCACAGATTAACTCCCAGTTCCTCAGACAGCGCGTCCAGCCTGTAAAGAGGTGTCGGGAAAAAGCCAAGTTTTTTTCTCGGCATCTTTGATATCATGCCGACGGCTTCTTTAATGGTAATTGACATGTATTTTTCTCCTTTCACCCGCTCCTTTTTCCCCAGCATAACTATACCATATGAGACATTTGCCCGCCAGTCGAAGAAAAAAGCCCGCCGTCGCCGGCGGGCTTATAATTGTTGTGTTATCCTTCGATCATTATGCTCTTCTTTTCAGGTGGCTTCGGTGCTTCCTTCTTTGGTACGCACAGCTTCAGGACTCCGTCTTCGAACTTGGCCTTTATGTCTTCCTCAGTGATGTACTCGCCTACGTAGAAGTTCCTCTGCATTGCTCCCATGTAACGCTCCTGACGGATGACTTTGCCTTCTTCGGACTTTTCTTCCTCCGAAACGTTTCTGGATGCTGCTACAGTCAGGTTTCCGTTTTCAAGTTCGAGCTTGATCTCTTCCTTCTTGAATCCTGGAAGATCGATGTCTACTTCATAGTGGTCTTCGAGCTCGCGCACGTCTGTCTTCATGATCGAGGCAGACTCCTTGCCATACAGCTTTCTCTCCGCATTGCCCATGGACGGGAATCTCGGAAAATCGATGTTCATAAAATCATCAAACAGATTGTCATTAAAAATACTTGGATAAAACATTTTTCTTCCCCCTTTGTTTTATTCTGCTTTATATATTTTCCTGAGCAATAGAACGGTTTTTTTCTCTGTTCCCTTGTTCTGAATGTATGATATCACCGTTTGTTAGCACTGTCAAGAGGTGAGTGCTAAAATTATCCCAAAAAAACAGACTCCTTCATGTACAGCCTGTTTTCACGTCTTATTATCCTAGAAAAACACCGATGGTATAAGTGTTATCGCCACCGCTATGCAAAGCAGGAAGACCACGATTCTGACCGCCCATACTTTAACCGGTGAATGCATGCTCTTGAACTCGCTCTGCTGACTCTTATTGTTCTTCGCGTATTTCTTGCTGCTCATAGTACTCCCTTTCATTATCTTTTATCTGCTGTATTATATCACATTTTTTTCTTTTTGTTTTTCTATCTTTGGAGTATTATATATACATAAAAGAGAACTCAAACAATTATTTCAAACAAGTATAAGGAGAATGAATATGAATTTACTTGCATTACTTTTAGGCTCACTTCTGAGCAGTTCATCACTGGGCAGTCTTTCCAACAACACCGGAGTACAGAAGCCACAGCTCCAGAAGCTGCTGATTCTCGCTCTGCCGCTGATTATCAAGTACTTGACCAGCAACTCCCAGTCGCAGTCAGGTCTTTCATCACTCTTCGGAGCTCTGGGCGCGCACCAGAACAGAGGATCTGTTGAGTCACAGATTGCGGACGCTGACACTGAAGACGGTAAGAAGATTGTAGGACACATCCTCGGTGATGATCAGGATCAGGTCGTTGAAACACTGTCCAAGGAATCAGGCATTGACTCCGCTGACGTACTGAACGTACTTGGAACTGTTGCTCCATACATCATGAGCGGACTTTCAGCTGCTACTCAGGATGCTCATGCACAGCAGGAGCAGAAGCCTGCCGGCGGTTTCGATCTCGGAAGCCTGATGTCACTCTTCGGCGGAGCCCCAGTTCAGCAGGAACAGGTTCCTGTTCAGCAGGCAACTCCTGCAAACGACGGAACTCAGCTCATCAACGCTCTTCTGTCAATGATGCAGTAAGCGCTGACGCAACATCTGAAAAGCAAAGAGCCGGATCATATATATCATATCCGGCTCTTTTATTATCTTTTCACTTGTGACTCTACTCTTCTATTACAACCTCAGGTGAGTCTGCCTTTGCGAGATGCTTCGAAACTGTTCCTCCCAGTTCTGTCTCGATCATGGCCTTGAGCTCATCCAGAGCAGCGTCCATATTAACGGCGCTGTCGGCGTTGTGCGCTTCTATGATCATGAAAGCGTTGACTGTATCCTCCGTCAGCATGGTGCGCTCAGCTTCACGCCAGTTCCAGCAGCGGCATACCGCGCCGAAGTCATCCCTGTATATGACTTCCCCTTCTGAAGGGGGCTCGCTCTTGCCTTCGCTTCCGTAAGTCACGAAGTCTTCGCCGCCTTCGGCAATCGTCAGCCTCATGTCGCCTTCAAATTTGTCAATGTCCTCGCCGCCGATAGGAACACCGTATTTCAGTGATATCCCGTTGTATATGTCGACAAGCGGGATTATTGTTCCGATCTGGTTGCCTTTGGCCACCCTCTTGAGAAGCGCCTCTATGGAGCAGCGGGCGCCCTTCTTCGTCTTGAACTTGTAAAACGCGTCTCTCCATCCGCGTATCACGGGATTGGATGTGAACTCCGGATTCTCGGTAAACTGAGCTGAAAGCTTCTCGCAATCACGAAGCCAGCCGGCGTATTTGTCCTCATCCTTTACATGATTATCGATTCCGCGGCAAACCAGCACGCCGATCTGCGCCTCCGGAAATATGTCCAGAAAATCCTGTTTCATTATGAATTTCTTCACTTCTTTATCCTCCTTGCATCAAGTGTATTGATTATAACACGTTTTGAGTCTGTATGGGGTGGAAGAACTCCGCAGCTTTTGATATAATTCACGCAGAAAGGAATAATATCATGATTTGCAAACAATGTGGAACTGTTCTGCCTGATGACGCTGAATTCTGCGGCTCATGCGGAGCAAAAGTAGAAAAAAAGAAAAAGACCCCTGCCGCCCTCGCTGTGGCAAAGGCAGAGGCGAAACGTTACAAGATTATCTCCATCATACTTGCCGCTCTGTGCGTTGTCCTCGGCATCGGCTGGATGGTCTCTTCCAACGACCCATACAGCAGCATAGACAAATACGAAAAAGAGGCCACTGAAATCGAGCGCGCCGGCGTGGAACTCACCGGGACATACGTGGTTGGAGAGGATTCAGAGCTTCCTGCAGGAAGATACAACATATATCCTCCTGATAGTGAAAGCTACATGTCAGTCAACATCTATCAGAACATGGAAGACGCCAAGAAGCAGTATGACAAGGACTACAATTCTCTGGCCCTGGATCACGTTTACTCACTGTCGCGCGGCTACAAGCTGAAGGCGGGCCAGGTTGTCGTCATCGACTATGACAGCGCGTTCTTCGAGCTGGTTTCAGAAGAAGTGACCGAAACGACAGAAGCTGAGAGCACCGAGCCGGCAGCAACGGAAAGTACTGAAGATACCCAGCCGGCTGAAAATGAATAAGGATAAAGAGGCTAACAGGCATGAGTGATACAGAAAAGAAAAGATTCGGAAAAACCAGAGCCTTTGTCATAATAATACTTCTCATCATGGGCATAGGATACCTGTCAGAGGCTCCATTCATAGGAATACTGCTGATTCTGGCGGTTATATATCTGCTGACAATGGATAGGATCAATAACGTGTTCACCGGCAAAAAAACCACTGAAAAACCGGCTGAGCCGAAATACGACCCTTCCGAGTTCGGCGACATGGTCACATGTCCATACTGCGGCAAGGAAATACCTTCGCAGCTCAGCTACTGCTTCTACTGCGGCAGAGCTCTTGAGGCCTTCAGGCGCATCGAAGCCGTCCGCACTGACAGTCTTACTCAAATGGACAGTTCAATTGCGGGCATGGGCAAAAATCCTAACAGGACCAAAATCAAGAGCATTCGCGACCTTACGGACAAGATCCTGATCAAGTACGAGCAGAATCCTGAGGATCACGAAAACTTTGAAAAGTTCACGGACTACTATCTCCCTAAGACGGTTGCGGCGGTAAAACACTACGGTGTTCTCTGCACCCTTGACAACCTCGACAGCGAAGAGGAGAAAATAAAGAAGCAGCTCGAGCACTCCTTTGACCTTCTGGATGAAGCTTTCTCCAACATCTACAACAAAGCCTCGACAGAAGGCCTTGAGGATGTTTCCGTCGACGTGAGCGTTCTTGAAAACATCATGAAGCGTGAAGGTCTGACCGATTCGGATTTCGAATAAAGCGCAAAGGCAATAACAAAGCCCCATCATCCGATGGGGCTTTTTCATGTCATTAACGCGAGTTAGAAATCTGTGTCCGGCAAAGTTACGTCGAACGACTCAATCGGATCGTAGACGTCGTTGTTGCCTCTTCTACTGAAAGGCTGCCCAGGTTCAGCTCTGCGCTCTCCTCTTCTCCGTTCTTTGTAAGCGTGCCGCTCTCAGGAAGTTCAGAGCCGGCAGGCAGATCATAGTAGAATGTCAGTCTGCACCCATATCCCTCGACGTCATCGATTGCCGCAAAGCCGATTGACGACGGTGAAATTGTTGAATCTCCGTCATTGAGTGTAAGTTGTATCGCGCTCGATGTGTTCATCGCTCCGCCTGTGCCAAATCCTGAGATCACTACAGGCGCGGTGTTGCCCACCTGAAGGACGCATACCGCGTAGCACTCTGTTGATCCGGTGTCTTTCTCAGAATGTCTTTCCCATTTTTCGAGTGCGTATGTCTCGTCTCCAAGCTGGAACTGCTCGCCCTTGGAATAGCCGGATGCTCCTCCGCACCCCGCAAAGGCAAGACACATCATTATAGCGAGCGCTGCAATGAATAATTTCTTCATTTCAGTTCTCCTTTCTCAAAACAGGTGACTATTAGATAGTTATCGCTTAGTCACAAGAGCTCTGATGGCGTAGAGAGTGAGGTCGATATCGCTCTGTGTGACGTAAGGCGCCAGACCGTGGCGTACCATTCCTCCCTTGTCGGACTCTCCCAGCGCCTTCATTATCTGAACGGCATAATAGTC
>JAFRCM010000106.1 GCA_017404365.1 Bacillota bacterium | reverse complement strand
TACTTGACAGCGGCGCCCCGGACGCGCTATACTTACGGGGTGTCAAGCGAAAGGACTTGTCAGATATGAAGTTCGATGATATTACGAGACAAAGTCTGCTCTATGATTTTTACGGTGAGCTGCTGACGGAGCGGCAGAAGGAAGTCATGGAGCTGTATAACGAAGAGAACCTGAGTCTGGCCGAGATAGCCGAGGAGTTCGGCATCAGCAGGCAGGGCGTGCATGACGCGCTTCACAAGGCGCAGAAGGCGCTGGAGGAATATGAGCGCAAGCTCGGGCTGGTCGAGAGATTCAGCGCGACGAGCGAAGCGATAAGCAAAATAAGCAGCCAGATCGACAAGACCATAACCATGGCAGCAGCGGAAACGTCGGAATCTGCATCAGGCAAAAGCAGGACAGGCGTGGCCAATCAGCTCAGGCAGATCAGAAGCGAAATCGAACAGTTAGAGATATAAGCGGCGAGCAGTCGGATAGACAAGCGGCGAGCAGTCGGATAGACAAGCGGGCGAGCCGCGCACATAAGGAGAAATAAATTGGCATTTGAGGGATTATCGGACAAACTGCAAGGGGTCTTTAAGGGACTCAAGGGCAAAGGCAGTCTGACGGAGGCGGATATCAACGCCGCGATGAGAGAAGTCAAGCTGGCCCTTTTGGAAGCGGACGTCAACTTCAAGGTTGTCAAGGAGTTCGTTGCCGAAGTCAAAGAGAAGGCCATGGGCGAAGAGGTCATGAAGAGTCTGACCCCGGCTCAGCAGGTAATAAAGATCGTAAACGACGAGCTCGTCGAGCTCATGGGCGGAGCCAGCAGCAAACTGACTTACTCCCCGAAGGGATTTACCGTCTACATGATGGTCGGCCTGCAGGGTACTGGTAAGACGACCACCTGCGGAAAGCTGGCAAAGTGGCTCAAGAAGAACGGCAAGAAGCCGATGCTCTGTGCGTGCGACATCTACAGACCGGCGGCTATCGACCAGTTGGAAGTTGTTGGCCAGAGCGTGGACGTACCGGTCTTCACCATGAGGGACACTAAAGACCCGTCCAAGATTGCAAAGGCAGCAATAAAGGAAGCTGAGGTCAAGGGCTACAACGTCCTGATCGTGGATACGGCGGGACGTCTGCAGATAGATGAAGAGCTCATGGAAGAGCTGAAAGTGCTCAAGAAGGAAATCAGACCTCATGAGATACTCCTCGTAGTCGACGCGCTTACAGGTCAGGACGCCGTGAACGCGGCTGAAGGCTTCAACGACGCGCTCGGAATCGACGGAGTCATCATGACAAAGATGGACGGTGATTCCAGAGGCGGTGCCGCGCTTTCGACAAAGAAGGTTACGGGCAGACCAATCAAGTTCGTCGGTATGGGCGAGAAGATGGATGAACTCGACGAGTTCCATCCGGAGAGAATGGCCAGCCGTATCCTGGGAATGGGCGACATGATGTCACTCATCGAGAAAGCACAGGAGGATTACGACGAAGAGCAGGCGGCCAAGCTTGAAGAGAAGATAAAGAAGAACAAGTTCACCCTGGAAGACTTCCTCGAACAAATGGGACAAATAAGGAACATGGGAGGCATCGCCAAGATGCTCGACATGCTCCCGGGAGTATCGGGAAACAAGAACGTGAACATCGAGCAGAGCGAGCAGGACTTCAAATGCTTCGAAGCCATCATACAGTCAATGACTAAGGCTGAGAGAGATGATCCGAATCTGCTCAACGCCAGCAGGAGAAAGAGGATCGCGGCGGGTTCAGGCCAGCCGGTCCAGAAGATCAATCAGCTCGTCAAGCGCTATGAAGAATCGCGCAAGATGATGAGGCAGATGATGAATCCGAAACAGGCTGCCAAGATGAGCAGGATGTTCGGCGGATTCAAGGGATTCTAATCGGGTAATCCGGTAGATATAAATAAACACAGTTAAACCATTCAAGAGAATAAAGAATACAAATCAGGAGGAAAACAGTAATGGTAAAAATCAGATTGAAGAGAATGGGAGCGCACAAGAAGCCTTTCTACAGAGTAGTTGTTGCAGATTCAAGAACACCGAGAGACGGCAGATTCATCGAGGAGCTGGGATACTATGCACCTCTGAAGGATCCTGTTGAAATCAAGATTAACGAAGAAGCAGCCAAGAAGTGGCTCGAGACCGGCGCCCAGCCTACTGAAACAGTCAAGAAACTGTTCAAGCAGACAGGTATACTTTAAGAAAGCGGTGATCCAATGAAAGAATTAGTTAGTGCAATTGCAAAGTCGCTAGTTGAACACCCGGAGGCTGTTGAAGTGTCCGAGACCGAGACTAATGGCACTACTGTTATTCAGCTTCGCGTCGCTTCCGACGACATGGGTAAAGTCATTGGCAAGCAGGGCAGGATCGCAAAGGCAATAAGAACTGTTGTCAAAGCAGCCGCAACTAAGGCAAACGCAAAGGTAGTTGTTGAAATAGTTCAATAGAGACTGTAATACAGGGGCATGAGGCTGTTGGCCGACATGCCCCGTGATAATGTCATGGAACAAATAATGACATTGAAACTGACATGGAAAAAATACTGATTGGAAAGATCGTAAGCGCAGTCGGCCTCAAGGGCGAAGTAAAGGTCTACAACTACTCTGACAGACCTGACATATATGAAGATACGGAGTCCATCTATGTGGACGATGTTCTCATGCGCGTAAGAAGCGTACGCACCCAGAAGAACATGGTGATTTTGGGTCTTGAGGGAATCGACGACAGAAACGCGGCGGAGAAGGCGCGCGGAAGCGAGCTCTTTGTAACAGAGGACGATCTGCCTGAGCT
>JAFRCM010000105.1 GCA_017404365.1 Bacillota bacterium | reverse complement strand
GCCTTGTCGATCTCGTCGAATGCTACGTCGCCGCCCAGGCCGTACTTTCTGTTCAGTACGCTTGTGATCGCGGCTGTCAGTGTAGTCTTGCCGTGGTCTACGTGACCGATTGTTCCGATGTTGATGTGTGGCTTAGTTCTTGCGAATTTTTCTTTTGCCATTGGTTTTTCCTCCTGTTAAAATCCTTTTCCTTTGATCCAAAAGGTGAAACATTAATTGAAACATTAATTAAATTAATTAATTGAATCCACTAGATTGTCCGGCAGTTTCTCGAAGTGGTCGAACTGCATTACATAAACGCCTCGTCCCTGTGTTCTCGATCTCAGATCTGTAGCGTATCCGAACATCTCGGCCAAAGGCACGTACCCTCTGATAGCTACAGCTCCGTTGTTCATGTCGGAACCTTCGATTCTTCCTCTTCTTGAGCTTATGTCGCCTATAACATCTCCCATGTATTCGTCCGGGACTGTTACCTCGACCTTGAATATAGGCTCCAGAAGTACCGGTGCCGCCTTTTTGGCAGCTTCTCTGAAGGCCATTGAAGCAGCGATCTTGAAGGCCATTTCTGATGAGTCGACTTCGTGGTATGAACCATCGAAGAGCTCTACGCCTACGTCCACGACCTGGTAACCTGCCACAGGACCGGTCTCCATTGCTTCCTTGATACCTTCTTCGACTTTAGGAATGTATTCCTTAGGTATTGCCCCTCCGACGATGGAGTTCTTGAATTCGAATCCTTCTCCCGGCTCACGAGGGTATACCCTGATCTTAACGTGTCCGTACTGACCTTTACCGCCTGACTGTTTAGCGTACTTGTGATCAACTTCGACTTCCTTGGTGAGAGTCTCTTTGTATGATACCTGAGGTTTGCCAACGTTGGCCTCCACCTTGAATTCACGCAGAAGTCTGTCTACGATGATTTCCAGATGAAGTTCTCCCATTCCGGCGATGATGGTCTGTCCGGTTTCTTCGTTTGTGTATGTTTTGAATGTAGGATCTTCCTCCGCCAGCTTGGCGAGGGCGATTCCCATCTTCTCCTGTCCTGCCTTTGTCTTAGGCTCTATGGCGATTTCGATTACAGGATCAGGAAAATCCATCGACTCCAGGATTATCGGTCTCCGTTCGTCACAGAGAGTGTCTCCTGTAGTGGTGACTTTAAGTCCTACTGCTGCTGCGATGTCGCCGGAGTATACCATGTCGATATCCTCCCGCTTGTTCGCGTGCATCTGGAGTATACGTCCGATCCTTTCCTTCTTCTCCTTGACAGGATTGTAGACATAGGATCCTGAGGCCATTTTGCCTGAGTATACTCTGAAGTATGCGAGTTTGCCCACGTAAGGGTCAGCCACTATCTTAAACGCCAGGGCTGAGAATGGGCCATTGTCGTCCGCAGGTCTTTCCTCTTCCTTTTCCGTCTTAGGTGATATTCCCGTAATAGGCGGGATATCGATCGGAGATGGCATGTAGTCAACGACCGCGTCGAGCATCATCTGGACGCCTTTGTTTTTGTAAGCGCTTCCGCATGTAACAGGAACCATGTTTCCTGCTATTGTAGCCGTTCTGATTACTTTCTTGATTTCTTCCTGAGTGATTTCCTCTCCTTCGAGGTATTTCATCATCAGGTCTTCATCAAGTTCAGATACCGCTTCCAGCAGCTGTTCCCTCCACATCTGCGCTTCATCGAGAAGCTCCTCCGGAATCTCGGTCTTATCAAAAGTCTTGCCCAGATCATCCTTGTAGATCTCGGCCTTCATCTCGATCAGATCGATAATGCCTACGAATGTATCCTCTTTTCCGATTGGAAGCTGGACAGGCACGGCGTTTGCCTTAAGTCTGTCTCTCACCATGTCGACGACT
This sequence comes from Bacillota bacterium, assembly GCA_017404365.1. GTDB lineage: Bacteria > Bacillota > Clostridia > Peptostreptococcales > Anaerovoracaceae > Lentihominibacter. The sequence continues at coordinate 9,568 of JAFRCM010000105.1, read as the reverse complement.
CTGTAGAAGTCCGCTCCCATGATGTCCATCTTGTTTACGAAGATCATTCTCGGCACTCCGTACTTCTCCGCCTGTCTCCATACTGTCTCGGACTGAGGTTCAACTCCGCCCTTCGCGCAAAGCACGGTGACAGCTCCGTCGAGAACTCTCAGTGATCTCTCGACCTCAACGGTGAAGTCTACGTGTCCCGGGGTGTCGATGATGTTTATTCTGGTGTCCTTCCATTGGGCTGTAGTAGCAGCAGAGGTTATAGTAATACCACGTTCCTGTTCCTGTTCCATCCAGTCCATTACAGCAGCGCCTTCGTGAGTTTCACCAAGCTTGTGCGTTCTGCCTGTGTAGAACAGAATTCTTTCCGTTGTCGTTGTCTTGCCGGCATCTATGTGAGCCATGATACCGATATTCCTTGTTCTTTCGAGCGGAAATTGTCTATCCGGCATTTCTTCCTCCTTTCTGCTTAATTAGCTTTATATCCGAGCTTTTTCCTACTGCCCTGCACTAGAATCTGTAGTGTGCGAAAGCCTTGTTGGCTTCTGCCATTCTGTGCGTATCTTCCTTCTTCTTTACTGATGCGCCTGTGTTTTCAGCTGCGTCCATCAGTTCCTTAGCCAGTCTTTCTGACATTGTCTTCTCGCCTCTTGCTCTTGTGAACTGAGTGAGCCATCTGAGGCCTAAAGTCTGACGTCTTGCCGGTCTTACTTCCATAGGTACCTGATAGTTGGCACCGCCGACACGTCTTGCCTTTACTTCAAGAACCGGCATAATGTTGTTCATAGCCTTTTCGAATACTTCCATTGGATCTTCGCCAGTAGTTTCCTTGATCTGGTCGAAAGCATCGTATACGATCTTCTGAGCTGTTCCCTTCTTGCCGTCCAGCATGATGCTGTTGATCAGCTTGGCAACAACTACACTGCCGTATACAGGATCCGGAAGTACTTCACGCTTAGGTACATTTCCTTTTCTTGGCACTTCACTTTCCTCCTTAATTTCTAATTCGGTACTCGTTGACCTCCTGCGGAATTTCTTCGGGCAATACTTACATGGATTACCTTACACGCAAAGGCAGTCTGTCCTTTGCTGTCCGCACGGGGCCCCCGTGAGCGCTCCTTTATCTTCAAAAAAGTTGCGCTACTATTACCTTGTTATAACTTCCGACACCTATAGTGTCATGTTCAGCACAAGTTAGTGCTACTTCTTAGGCCTTTTAGCTCCGTACTTGGATCTGGCCTGTCTTCTCTCTGCAACGCCCGCGGTGTCGAGAGTTCCTCTTACGATGTGGTATCTAACACCAGGGAGGTCCTTTACTCTGCCGCCTCTGATGAGTACAACACTGTGCTCCTGAAGGTTGTGACCGATTCCAGGGATGTATGCTGTAACTTCAATACCGTTAGTAAGACGTACTCTGGCAACCTTTCTAAGAGCTGAGTTAGGCTTCTTAGGGGTAACAGTCTTAACTGAAGTGCAGACTCCGCGCTTCTGAGGTGAATTAACATCAGTAGCAACTCTTCTCAGAGAGTTCATGCCCTTGTTCAGAGCTGGCGCAGTTGACTTCTTCTCGCTGCTTGTTCTGCCGTTGCGTACGAGCTGGTTAATTGTAGGCATCCTTTTTTCTCCTTTCTTCTGAATTTTCACTCGGCAAAAATGGGCGCAATAAGCCCATAGCCGAAAGGTATTTTATCACGCTGAGTCCTTATATGTCAACGGTTTTATTGGGTTTGCACCGCGTTGGGGCCTGCCTGGCGCATATCATATAAAGAAACGTGTAAGCGGAGTGCTTACACGTTTCGATTAGATTGCTTCTGATTTATGCTGCCTTTGATTATTCCTCGACCTCGATTTCGGTCTCGTTGACGAATTCATCTTCGGTAGCATACGCTTCCGCGGATGCCAGATCGTCGGCTGTGGCCATCTCAGGAGCAACGCCCTCCATGTCCTCTGCGTATTCTTCCTCTTCCTCTTCGGCTTCCAGCAGAGCCTGCTTGTAAGCCTCGATGAGTTCTTCGTTTACGCCGTAGTCGAGCTGGATGTTCCTGTACTTTCTCATGCCGGTTCCGGCAGGGATCAGCTTACCGATGATGACGTTCTCCTTGAGTCCTTCAAGGTGGTCAGTCTTGCCCTTGATGGCAGCGTCGGTCAGCACTCTCGTAGTCTCCTGGAAGGATGCTGCTGAGAGGAACGAGTTGGTCGCCAGGGATGCCTTTGTGATTCCCAGGAGCAGACGTTCCGCGTCAGCCGGCTCTTTGCCTTCTTCCTCAGCAGCCGCGTTCGCCTCTTCGACCTCGAACTTGCCGTACTGTCCGCCAGGAAGCAGTCCGGTATCTCCCGGATCGTTGACCTTCATCTTCGAAAGCATCTGTCCTACAATGACTTCGATGTGCTTGTCGTTGATGTCAACGCCCTGGTTCTTGTATACTCTCTGAACTTCCTTGAGCAGATACTGGTAAACACCTTCAACGCCCTTAAGTCTCAGGATGTCCTTAGGATCGAGCGGGCCGGTAGTGATATTGCCGCCGGCTTCGACGTAGTCGCCTTCAGCGACAGCCAGTCTCGCGCCGTAAGGAATGATGTATTTCTTCTCTTCCTCGCCTCTGACGATGACTTCCGTCTTGTTGTCAGGTGTGGATGAGATGGATACTACTGTTCCGTCTTCTTCGCAGATGGTAGCAAGTCCCTTAGGCTTTCTCGCCTCGAAGAGCTCTTCTACTCTCGGAAGACCGTGGGTGATGTCTGAACCTGCGACACCGCCTGTGTGGAACGTTCTCATTGTGAGCTGCGTACCAGGTTCGCCGATTGACTGGGCTGCCTGAATACCAACTGCTTCACCGATGTTTACGCTTTCGCCTGTAGCCAGGTTGCGGCCGTAGCACTTAGCGCAAACGCCGGATTTGCTCTTGCATGTCATGACCGATCTGATGGCTACGGATTCGATGCCGGCTTCTTCAATTTTCTGAGCCGCGGCTTCTGTGATCTCGCAGTCTTCATCGACTATGACTTCACCTGTCTCAGGATGTACGATATCGAGAAGCGCAGTTCTGCCGATGATACGATCCTTCAGCTTTTCGATGACTTCCTTGCCGTCGGTGAAAGCTGCTACTTCGATACCTTCGACTGTTCCGCAATCGTCTTCTCTTACTATTACATTGTGTGATACGTCAACCAGTCTTCTGGTCAGATAACCTGAGTCGGCAGTTCTGAGAGCCGTATCAGCGAGTCCCTTACGGGCTCCGTTCGATGAGAGGAAGTATTCCAGTACTGAAAGTCCCTCACGGAAGTTCGCCTTGATAGGAATCTCGATTGTCTTACCTGTAGCGTTAGCCATCAGACCACGCATTCCGCCGATCTGTCTGATCTGGTTCTTGGAACCTCTTGCTCCTGAGTGTGCCATGATGAACAGGTTGTTCAGGCTTCCCAGTGATTCCATGAGAGCGTCAGCTACATCATCAGTTGTCTTGTTCCAGATTTCGCAGACCTTGCTGTATCTCTCTGACTCTGATACGAGGCCTCTTCTATAGGCCTTGTCGTACTTGTCGACCAGAGCGTCTGAATCGGCAATGATCTTCTCCTTTGCCTCAGGAATCTTCATGTCTGAGATTCCGATTGTGATGGCCGCTACTGTTGAGTAGTGGTAGCCGGTGCTCTTGATGTAGTCGAGCATCAGTACAGTATCTGTGTTGCCGTGGATACGGTAGCATCTGTCGATGATCTGTCCCAGCTTTTTCTTGTCGCACAGGAAGTCGATCTCGAGTGAGTACGGATCTGCTTCTCTGTCCTCAACGTATCCCAGATCCTGAGGTATTCCCTGGTTGAAGATGAATCTTCCGACTGTAGATTCTACGAGACGGCCTCTTTCATCATCTTCGCCCGCGTACATTCTTACTTTTACTCTTGCGTGAACGCCGACATTTCCTGTCTGGTATGCCATGAGCATCTCGGACATGTCAGTGAATACGCTTCCGTCGCCCTTCTCAGCCAGAGATGTTCTCTCGCCTTCAGGCTGACCCGGATGAGTCAGGTAGTATGATCCGAGGATCATGTCCTGAGTAGGCGTTGTGATCGGTGATCCGTCCTTAGGAGCCAGGATGTTGTTTACTGACAGCATGAGGAATCTGGCTTCTGCCTGAGCCTCTACGCTGAGCGGTACGTGAACCGCCATCTGGTCTCCGTCGAAGTCGGCGTTGAACGCGGTACATGCCAGCGGGTGCAGCTTGATGGCTTTACCTTCTACGAGTACCGGTTCAAAGGCCTGGATGCCCAGTCTGTGCAGGGTCGGCGCACGGTTGAGCATTACAGGATGCTCTCTGATAACCTCTTCGAGCACATCCCATACTTCAGGGCTGACCTTCTCGACCATTCTCTTGGCGCTCTTGATGTTGTGAGCGTTCTGGTTTTCAACCAGCTTTTTCATGATGAAAGGCTTGAACAGTTCCAGAGCCATCTTCTTAGGAAGACCGCACTGATAGAACTTCAGCTCAGGACCTACTACGATTACGGAACGTCCTGAATAGTCGACACGCTTGCCGAGGAGGTTCTGTCTGAATCTTCCCTGCTTGCCCTTCAGCATGTCTGAGAGCGACTTCAGAGGTCTCTGTCCAGGGCCTGTTACAGCCTTGCCTCTTCTGCCGTTATCTATAAGAGCGTCGACGGCTTCCTGAAGCATTCTCTTCTCGTTTCTGACGATAATGTCAGGAGCGTTGAGTTCCTGGAGTCTCTTAAGTCTGTTGTTTCTGTTTATTACTCTTCTGTACAGGTCATTGAGATCGGATGTCGCGAATCTGCCGCCGTCCAGCTGGACCATAGGTCTCAGATCAGGAGGAATTACAGGGATAACATCCAGAACCATCCACTCAGGTCTGTTGCCTGAGACTCTGAGTGCTTCGATGACCTCAAGTCTTCTTGTGATTCTGATCTTCTTCTGTCCGGTGGACTTCTTCAGCTTATCCGTAAGGTCAGCTGACAGCTCGTCCAGATCCACCTGGCTCAGCAGTTCCTTTACTGCCTCGGCGCCGCTCCCCGCCCTAAACTTGATGGCAGGATCGTCCATGGCTTCTCTCCACTGCTGTTCAGTGAGGATTTCCTTGTAGGCGAATGATGAATTGCCCGGATCGATTACGATGAAGTTCGCGAAGTAGAGAACCTTCTCCAGAGTCTTAGGAGAAATGTCCAGAACCAGTCCCATCCTGCTAGGTATTCCCTTGAAATACCAGATGTGTGAAACAGGAGTAGCCAGCTCTATGTGGCCCATTCTCTCTCTTCTTACCTTAGCCTTTGTTACCTCAACACCGCACTTGTCGCATACGATGCCTTTGTATCTGATTCTCTTGTACTTACCGCAGTGGCACTCCCAGTCCTTTGTAGGTCCGAAGATCCTCTCGCAGTAAAGTCCGTCCATCTCAGGTTTGAGCGTCCTGTAGTTGATAGTTTCAGGCTTTGTTACCTCGCCGTGAGACCAGCTTCTGATCTTGTCCGGGGAAGCAAGTCCTATCTGCAGGGCTTCAAAATTGTTCATTTCGTAATTAGTGTTTTCACTCATTTTGCTTACCCCTTTCTTAGTCTTCCGACGGCTCAACATCGTGACCGCTGTCAGCCTTCTCTATCTCTTCAATATCCTGCTCATTGAGATCTACTATCTCTTCTTCGATAATTTCGAAGTTTTCTTCGTCATCCTCTTCGATCTCTTCATCCATGAATTCATCTTCTTCTTCCACGGATTCTTCATACTCGGCCTCAGCCTCTTCCTCGAGTCTTCTGGTCTCGATCTCACGGTCGACCATTCTCTCAATGGCTGCGATTCCGTCAGCATCGGTCTCTTCCTTGATCTCGATTTCCTCGCTGTTCTCATCAAGTACCTTGATGTCCAGGCAAAGGCTCTGCATCTCCTTGATGAGTACCTTGAATGACTCAGGGATGCCAGGCTCAGGAATGTTCTCGCCCTTTACGATTGCCTCGTAGGTCTTGACACGGCCCACGATATCGTCGGACTTGACTGTGAGTATTTCCTGAAGAGTATATGCTGCTCCGTATGCTTCCAGAGCCCATACTTCCATCTCTCCGAAACGCTGTCCGCCGAACTGGGCTTTACCGCCGAGAGGCTGCTGCGTAACGAGTGAGTAAGGACCTACTGAACGAGCGTGGATTTTGTCGTCAACCAGGTGGTGCAGCTTGAGCATGTACATGTAGCCGACAGTTACAGGATTGTCGAAGTACTCTCCGGTTCTGCCGTCTCTCAGTCTCAGCTTACCTGTTTCACTGTATCCTGTTTCATCGAGGAGCTGAATGATATCCTTCTCGTTCGCTCCGTCGAATACAGGTGTCGCAATGTACCAGTCCTTCTTCTTTGCCGCCAGTCCCAGGTGAACTTCGAGTACCTGACCAACGTTCATACGTGAAGGTACGCCCAGAGGATTGAGCATTACCTGCAGCGACTGTCCGTCCTCGAGGAACGGCATGTCGTTTTCAGGAAGGATTCTGGAAATAACACCCTTGTTTCCGTGTCTTCCGGCCATCTTGTCGCCGACCTGGATCTTTCTCTTAGTGGCTATGTAGACTCTTACCAGCTTGTTAACGCCAGGTGAGAGTTCGTCGCCGTTCTCTCTTGAGAATATCTTTACGTCTACGACAATACCTGTCTCTCCGTGCGGAACCTTTAGGGATGTGTCTCTGACTTCTCTGGCCTTCTCGCCGAAGATGGCTCTGAGGAGTCTTTCCTCAGCTGTCAGCTCAGTTTCTCCCTTAGGAGTTACCTTTCCTACCAGAATGTCGCCTGAGTCTACCTCGGCACCGATTCTTACGATGCCTTCCTCATCCAGATCCTTGAGAGCGTCTTCGCCTACATTAGGAATGTCTCTGGTAATCTCTTCAGGTCCCAGCTTGGTGTCTCTTGCTTCGGACTCATACTTCTCAATGTGGATTGACATGAGAACGTCTTCCATGATGAGTCTTTCGTTGAGGATGATAGCGTCCTCGTAGTTGTATCCTTCCCATGTCATGAAGCCGATGAGAAGGTTCTTGCCCAGAGCAACTTCACCGTTGGCCGTTGAAGGACCGTCGGCAATTACTTCACCTTCGTCAACATGCTCGCCCTTGAACACGATTGGTCTCTGGTTGATGCATGTGCCCTGGTTTGATCTCTTGAACTTGAGGAGAACGTATTCATCAACGCCCTCGCCGTCGTCGCGCGTGATCTTGATCTTGGTTGCGTCGACGAATGATACTGTTCCTGCGTGTTTTGCCAGCTGTACTACGCCGGAGTCTCTCGCAGCCTTGTACTCAATGCCGGTTCCGACCATAGGCGCCTCTGTAACCATGAGAGGTACAGCCTGACGCTGCATGTTTGAACCCATGAGCGCACGGTTGGCGTCGTCGTTTTCGAGGAACGGTATCATGGCGGTAGCAACAGATACTACCTGCTTTGGTGATACGTCCATGTAGTCTACGGCTTCTCTAGGAACCAGATCGATGTCGCCGCCCTTGCCTCTTGCGGCTACCTTCATGTTCGCGAAGTGGCCTTTGCTGTCCAGAGGCTCATTGGCCTGAGCAACGATCTTGTCCTCTTCATCGTCCGCGGTCAGATAGTGAATCTCTTCCGTAACGACGCCGGTCGCCTTGTCTACTACTCTGTAAGGGGTCTCGATGAAACCGTACTGGTTTATGACACCGTAAGTAGTAAGTGAGCCGATAAGTCCGATGTTAGGACCTTCAGGCGTCTCGATCGGACACATTCTGCCGTAGTGTGAGTGATGAACGTCTCTGACCTCGAATCCGGCTCTTTCTCTTGAAAGACCGCCAGGTCCCAGAGCTGACAGTCTTCTCTTGTGAGTCAGCTCGGCCAGTGGATTCGTCTGGTCCATGAACTGTGACAGCTGGGAACTTCCGAAGAATTCCTTGATTGCAGCTGTTACAGGTCTTATGTTCATCAGGGACTGCGGAGTAACTTCCGCGATGTCCTGAGTGTTCATTCTTTCCTTGATTGTTCTCTCCATTCTCGTCAGACCGATTCTGATCTGATTCTGGAGAAGCTCGCCGACTGTTCTGAGTCTTCTGTTGCCCAGATGGTCGATGTCGTCCGTATTGCCTATGCCGTAGTTGAGGTTGAGCAGGTAGCTCACTGAAGCCACGATATCAGCAACCAGAATGTGCTTAGGGGAAAGATCATTCTTGCGCAGCTTAAGAGCTTCCTTCAGCTCGTCCTGACCGGCGTCAGCGTACTCGTTGAGGATTTCCATCAGAACAGGATAGTATACCCTGTCAGCGATCTTGAGATCTGAAATATCGAATTCGACATACTTGTCTATGTCTACGAACTGGTTTCCTATTACCTTCGTCGATTCTCCCTCATCGAGATTGCTGCGTACCATGACGTGATCGATTCCGGAGTTCTCAATCTGACGCGCAAGCTCCTTGCTGATGCGGTCGCCCTTCTCAGCCAGAATCTCGCCGGTGTTAGGATCCGCAACGTCCTCGTCGACGATGTTGTCGGCCAGTCTGTTGTACAGTCCCAGTTTCTTGTTGTACTTATATCTTCCGACCTTGGCCAGATCATAGCGCTTAGGGTCGAAGAACATTGAGTTGAAGAGCTGGGTAGCGCTCTCGATTGTAGGAGGCTCACCAGGTCTCAGTCTCTTGTAGATTTCCTTGATACCATCTTCGTGGTTCTTTGTAGGATCCTTTTCGATTGACTTGAGGATCCTCGGTTCGCTTCCGAGCAGTTCGATGATCTCTTCATCTGTACCGTAACCGATGGCTCTGAGGAGAGTCGTGATCGGCTGTTTACGGTTTCTGTCTACTCTGGCGTAAAGGACTTCGTTGGAGTCCGTTTCATATTCAAGCCAAGCGCCTCTGTTAGGAATAACCTGCGTCGAAAACAGGTTCTTGCCGGACTTATCGATCTCCTTGTCATAGTAAGGTCCAGGTGAACGGACGAGCTGAGTAACGACTACTCTTTCAGCGCCGTTATATATAAAGGTACCTTTTTCCGTCATGAGCGGGAAATCTCCCATGAAGACTTCCTGATCCTTGACTTCCTTAATCTCACCGTTCTCCTTGTTGATGAGTCTTACTTTGACTTTGAGAGGTGCCGCATAGGTTACATCGCGTTCCTTGCACTCCTCCTGTTCATACTTAGGTGGGTCGGAAAGCGAGTAATCGATGAATTCGAGGACGAGATTATCCGAGTATTCCTTAATAGGTGAAACATCCTCAAAAACCTCACGAAGACCTTCTTCAACAAACCACTTGTAGGAATCTGTCTGAATCTGAATGAGATTCGGCATCTCCGCTACTTCGTTGATTTTTGAGAAGGTCATTCGCTGTGTTCTTCCTAACTTGATAGGATTTGGCATTTTTATCACTCCTTAAAAACTTCAATAACTACGGTTGCAGGGCAATTTAATAATATACCACCGTGTTGTCAAGTTGTCAAGGAGTTTCGTAAACTGTTTTTCTCTATAAGTTAATTCCCAGAGTAAGTTCCACAGTGGAAGTCGCGGTGGCATTTACTTCGGGAAGAACCTTGCGGTAGAATTTAATCCGGGAAATCCGATGCGGGTAAGGAGGCCGCAATGACTACTCG
>JAFRCM010000104.1 GCA_017404365.1 Bacillota bacterium | reverse complement strand
TGAACCTGTCCGCGTCGTCTCTGTGGATCATGATGGGACAGTCCAGTTCTTTTCTCAGGTGGGCAGCCGCGCCGCTGTGGTCTCCGTGATGGTGAGTCAGTATGATACCTTCAGGCGCAAAGGCATTATCCCTTATGTATTTCTCGATTCTGCCCGGGTAATAGCCCGGATCTATAATGAAGCAGCCTGCCTTTGCATCCGCTCCTTCCTGAGCCCTGCGGGGACTCACTATGTAGCAGTTGGCCTCCAGGATGCCGCCTATGAATCTTTTGATTTCCACTAATTTGCTCTCCTTTTGTAACCCGTTTATTGTACCACGCCCAAAACACAACATTCAACTTGATTTCCCTTTGAATAGATGTATAATATGGTGTGTTTTAATATAAGGGAGATATTATCATGAAAGTAGCAATCGTCGGCGCCGGCAAGCTGGGTATGGCAGTAACCAATACGCTCCTTGGCGGCGACCATGCTGTAACAATTATAGATACAGACGACAACCTTCTGCAGAAGGTCAGTTCGCATATCGACGTTCTGACCGTAACAGCGAACGCGAAGGAAGTCAGAGCGCTGAAGAACATAGGCATTTCCACCTATGACTTCCTCATTGCGACGACTGATAACGATGAGACCAATCTGGTCATTTGTTCCTTTGCGAAGAAGCTGGGCTGCGGCAAGGTCATAGCCAGAGTCCGCGACCCTGAGCACATGCGTCAGATACCGTTCATCAAGGACCTGATGAACGTCGACTACATAATAAACCCTGACCTTGAAATCACAAACGAGATCTACAAGTATCTGGTCGAGAAGTACACCCTCAGCAACGGTATCTTCTCCTCAGGCAAAATCTCGCTGCTTGAGTTCAATGTCAGGAGATACAAGGCCCTGATTGATCTGCCTATTTCGGAGTTCGCGACAGTGCTCCCGGGCATGCTCGCTGTAGGCATATCAAGAAACGGCAAGGTTATAATCCCTCACGGCGACGACACTATCAAAGCTGATGACTCTCTTTACGTTGTCGGTGAAAAGGATCCTATCCAGGCCCTCAGCAAGAAGGTTCACGAGAGAGGCAAGTACACCGATCTGCAGAAGGTCATGATCATGGGCGGCGGAAAGACTGGTTTCTACCTCGCCGAGAAGCTCTCAGAGTACGGCGCTTCGGTCAAGATAATCGAGCGTGACAAGAGCAGGTGCTTCTACCTGTCCACACATCTTGACGACGTAATGGTCCTCAACGGGGACTCCACGGACCTGCAGCTTCTGGAAGAGGAAAACCTTGACGGCATGGACGCCGTCGTCACGTGCACAGGCTTTGACGAGGACAACTTGCTTCTGGCGCTCACAGCCAAGCAGCACGGAATTGAAGATGTAATCGCCAAGGTCAGCCGCAGGAGCTACGCGGAGATCATATCCGCAATGGGAATCGACATGGCTCTGAATCCTATCGACATAGTAACAAGCATAATCCTGCGTCTCGTACAGGGTAATAAAAAAGTTCTCTCGTCCCAGCTAATTCAGGGACAGGCTGAAATAATGGAAGTATACGCTACTCCTCACATGGATATACTTGGAGTTCCTCTCAAGGATCTGGACCTCCCTCGCAGCGTAATCATAGCTGCAATCCACAGAGGCAATCAGGTTATAATACCTAACGGCGATACAGTAATAGAAGAAGATGACAGGCTTCTCATGCTGAGTCTCATAAGCGACATAGCAAGCACTGAAAAACTCCTAAAGGATTCAGGAAGGCTGGGACTCTTCAGAGGTTAGTAAAATGCGCTGCACATTCGGAGCATTATTTAAAATAGTGGGAGTTATAACGGTGGTACTTAGCGTTGCTATGTTGCCACCTGTTTTGGTGTGCGTATATTACGGAGAAAACCACGCCGCTTCAGGCCTTTTCCACGCCTTCTGGGTGGGCGTCATAGTCGGAATGGCGATGTTTCTGCTTTTGCGTCACATCCAAAAGCCACCGACTGTGCGCGACGGGTATCTGCTGCTTGCGGCGATATGGATCGCGGCATCTGTTTTCGGCGCGTTCCCGTACTACTTCTCCGATGTAATCACGAATCCGATAGACGCTTTCTTTGAATCCGCTTCAGGATTCTCAACGACGGGGGCTACTGTCTTTGATGATGTCGAGTCCGTGCCTAAAGGAATCCTCCTGTGGAGATCAATGACCTCATGGTTTGGCGGCGCCGGCATACTTGTCTTTGCCGTAGCTCTGATGCCTAGTCTGGGCGTAAACGGCACCAGCGTAGCCGAATGGGACAAGCCGTCGGTAAGAATCGACCACATCACACCGAAGATCATGCGCATATTCCTGGGCGTCATGATCTCCTATTCAGTCATCACACTTGTGGAGGTAGTTCTTCTGTGCATCGGCGGCATGGGTCTGTACGACTCGGTCATACACGCTCTCGGAACTGTAAGCACAGGCGGCTTCTCCAACTATAATGACGGATTGATGCACTTTGACGGAATATTCATCAGAGTTGTAATCGTGTTCTTCATGCTGATCGCCGGAACGAACTTCACCATGTTCTACTCCTTCTCCCGCAGGGGAATCAGAGCATTTACTGAAGATACCGAGTACATCTCTTATCTTGCACTGCTGCTTATTGCCTTTGCGCTGATATTCGCGGGGCTGTTTGTATGGGATACTGGCTGGTCCCACACCGGGGAAGCAGCTAACGCAGCATTCATGACCGTTTCGACACTTACCACCACCGGCTTCGTCTCGGACAACTACATCATCTGGCCTGCCTTTGCGCAGATGATAATGGTTCTGCTCATGATTATCGGCGGGTGCTCATCGTCAACAAGCAGCGGCAACAAAGTCGTTCGTGTTGTCGTTTTGGCGAAGCTCGTATATCACGGATTGCAGACCAGACTGCACCCTAACGTAATAAAGCCTGTAAAGCTGAACCGCAAGGATCTTCCGAACGACACGGTATCCGCTGTTTCAAACCACATGTTCCTCTTCGTCGTAATGGTTTTCATCGGATCCTTTGTTCTGGCATTTGAAAACATCGACATGGTGGATTGTTTCACGGCTACTATTTCGCTGGTGAACAACGTGGGACCGTGCTTCGGATACATTGGTTACAACGGCAACTTCGAAAGCTTCAACGCATTCACAAAGGCATTCATGTCGTTCATGATGATAGCCGGCAGACTTGAGTTCTACACTATTCTCGTTCTGCTCACTCCGGGCTTCTGGAGGGCTAATTAAAGATATAAACTGATGAAAGATAATAAAGCAGAAAGAAAAGTTACAAACTACAGAGCGATTTTCAGGATACTCGGCATTATCATACTGATAATCGGTGCCGCTGAACTGTTTCCGTGGGTCTACGCGGAGGTTGCGGGAGACGGCGAGGTTGCCTTTGCCTTCCGCATATGCGCGCCTGCGACCCTCGCTCTTGGCGCGGCCATGTTCCTTCTTATTAAAACCGGACGCTCGAGATTCGGCGCCCGCGAAGGATATCTGGTCGTAGCTTTGTGCTGGATTGTCGCATCTATTGTCGGCGCTTTTCCGTACCTGCTTTCGGGATTCTACGATAACTTCACTGATTCATTCTTTGAATCCACTTCCGGGTTTACGACGACAGGCTGCACAGTCGCTCACCTCGGAATGACCAACCGCTCCCTGCTGCTCTGGAAAGCCATATCACACTGGCTGGGCGGCATGGGAATACTTGTGTTCGTAATATCGCTGCTGCCGGCTCTCGGTATCAACGGACAGTTCATCGCGCGTGCTGAAATGCCGGGACCTGTTCTCCAGAAGACCACCGTTCGAATGAGCGATTCCGCAAAAGCACTCTACCTGACTTACCTCACATTCACAGTTGTAGAGTTCCTGCTTCTCATGATCTCAGGCAAAATGTCTGTGTACGACGGTGTCATAACGACTCTGGGCAGCATCAGCACGGGCGGACTGCTCGTCCACCCTCAGGGCATCGCCTACTACGGCAGTGTTTATGTTGAGCTGGTGATATCTTTCTTCTGCCTGCTTGCAGCCGTTAACTTCGTCCTGTACCACTACATACTCACGGGCAAGTTCTCATACTTCATTAAAGACCTCGAGCTCCGCGCCTACGCCATAATCATCGCGGGCGCAACAATCATATGCACAGGTGAACTAATCATCGCAAGAGGACAGAGTCTCGGTCCTGCTCTTCGTGACTCCTTCTTCCAGGTAGTCAGTTTCGCTACCACCGCAGGATACACGAGAACACCTTACATGACATGGCCGACAGTCTGTCAGCTCTTACTTCTCATGATCATGTTCATAGGCGGATGCTCAGCCTCAACTGCAGGCTCAATCAAAGTCATCCGCATACTTGTCATGCTCAAGATGATCGCCCGCGGCTGTGTGCGCAGGATCCATCCACGTTCAGTCGTAGCCGTCAAGCTCGGCAACAGTGCGATCTCCGCCCCTGTCGTATCCGGAATCACCGTATTCCTCTTCACTTACATGGGCATCTTCCTGCTCTCCGGTCTGGTCCTCTCATTCCAGGGCACCGACATGGAGACCAGCTTCACATCAACCCTCTGCATGCTCTCCAACACCGGAGCATCCTTCGGCTACGGAGCATCCATGGGCAACTTCTCCTTCTACCACCCGGCGCTGAAGCTCTACCTGAGCGCCCTCATGATCGTCGGAAGACTTGAGCTCTTCACAATCATCGTCCTCTTCACCCGCAACTTCTGGAGCAGAAATCACTAATTGCAAAGGCAATAAAAACGCCCGCGTTGCCGCGGGCGTTTGTTTCGTCTATGTTGCTGAACCGGCCGGGCCGGATATTCAGCTTGTTATTATCCAATCAGGCCGCCGATGGCTACGAACAGTGGTGCGAATACTACTGATACGATAGTCATGAGCTTGATGAGGATGTTGATTGACGGACCGGAAGTGTCCTTGAACGGGTCACCTACAGTGTCGCCTACTACAGTAGCCTTGTGGGTGTCTGAACCCTTGCCGCCGTAAGCTCCGCCTTCAACGTACTTCTTGGCGTTGTCCCATGCGCCGCCGGCGTTAGCCATCATCAGTGCGAGGAGTACGCCTGCTGCCAGAGCGCCTGCCAGCATTCCGCCGAGAGCCTCAGGTCCGAGGACGATGCCGACTGCCAGAGGAGCGATGATTGCCATGAGACCAGGAACGATCATTTCCTTCAGAGCTGCCTGAGTTGAAATGTCAACGCAGTGAGCGTAGTCAGGCTTGGAAGTTCCTGCCAGGATTCCGTCGTCTGATCTGAACTGTCTTCTTACTTCTTCGATCATCTGGTTTGCAGCTCTACCAACTGAATTCATTGTGAAAGCTGAGAACATGAACGGAAGCATAGCTCCGATGAACAGACCGATGATTACGATCGGGTTGAGCAGTGAGATTGCTGACAGACCTGTTACTGCTGAGTATGAAGCAAACAGAGCCAGAGCAGTCAGTGCTGCGGAACCGATTGCGAATCCCTTACCGATAGCTGCTGTAGTGTTACCAACAGCATCGAGCTTATCTGTGATGTTACGAACTCCTTCAGGAAGTTCTGCCATTTCAGCGATGCCGCCGGCGTTGTCGGATACAGGACCGTAAGCGTCAACTGCTACAGTCATGCCTGTAGTTGACAGCATGCCTACTGCAGCCAGCGCGATTCCGTACATTCCCATGCCTGCTCCAACTGTTTCAGTTGCGAAGTAAGCAGCGAAGATACCAACTGCAATGCAGATGATAGGCCATACTGTGGACATCATGCCGACGCCCAGACCAGAGATGATTGTCGTTGCTGAACCAGTCTGTGACTGTTCCGCAATCTTTTTAACTGATTTATAATCTTCTGAAGTGTAGATCTCAGTGATCTTACCAATCGCAACGCCTACAATCAGTCCTGCGATGATTGCGACTGAGAACGCATAGCTTCCCAGCATTGCCTTTGACAGGATGATCGAAACGATTACTACAATACCGCTTGCGATATATGTTCCGGCGTTAAGAGCGTTAGCAGGGTTTGCACCATCCTTGCCCCTAACGAGGAGAATACCTATTACTGACGCGATGATTCCTACTGCAGCCATGATCAGCGGGAAGATAGCAGCTGTAGCTTCATCAAATAATCCGCCTGCCGCGGTTGATGCTACTGCAGCCAGCGTGACAGCTGAGATGATTGATCCGCAGTATGATTCATAAAGGTCGGAGCCCATGCCCGCAACGTCGCCTACGTTGTCGCCTACGTTGTCAGCGATAACTGCAGGGTTACGAGGGTCATCCTCAGGGATTCCGGCTTCTACCTTACCAACGAGGTCAGCGCCTACGTCAGCAGCCTTGGTGTAGATACCGCCGCCGACACGTCCGAACAGCGCCATTGAAGAAGCGCCGAATCCGAATCCGGTTACGCACTGAACAACAGTTGCCAGGTCCAGGCAAACCATTACCATGCCAAGTCCGAAAAGTCCGAGACCTGCTACGGCCAGACCCATTACAGCACCTGATCTGAACGCAACCTTGAGAGCTTTGTTCATGCCGCCTTCCTTAGCAGCATTTGCAGTTCTTACGTTACCCCATGTAGCAACATTCATTCCGAAGAATCCGGCAAGTACTGACAGTACCGCTCCACAGATGTAGAGAATACCTGTTGTCCAGTTGATGCAGAACCCGATGAGCAAGAACAGTACCAAGATTACGATAGCCATGATCTTGTACTCTCTCTTCAGGAATGCAAAAGCACCCTCTCTGATAAATCCGGAAATCTCCTTCATTCTGTCAGTGCCCTGTTCCTGCTTCTTGATCCATGTAGCAAGAACAACTGCTACGATCAGTCCTACGATTGCTGCACAAACAGCAATCACAGCAATTCCTTTCATTTCTTGTAGTCCTCCTCCTTGCGCCGGCCGTTTATTTCAGTTCTTATAATGATGTTTTAAGAGGCGCCTTGTCTGACACCTCTTAAATAAACCGCCTTCTGCGAAAATATTTAAAACGTTAAAACTATTAACAATATTACTCTACTGCCACCAGTACAATCGAAATCAGTATGAACATAACAGCGGTCACTGTTGCGATCTTGCTGAGAATCGCATCATAACCTGAGCTTCTCTTCTTACCGAAGAGCTGCTCTGCTCCACCGCCGATTGAGCCTGACAAACCGGCACTTCTGCTCTCCTGAAGCAGGATGCTGATGATCAGTACAATACTGGCAATCAGAAGAATAATTTTAAGAGCTAATGTCATTTTTTATCTCCTCCTAATCTAACTCAAACAGTTTAACATGGGAGATTTGCAAAAGCAACATATATTTAGTCTTATTTCTTCAGATATATTTAGTCTTATTTCTTCAGGTTGTAGAAGGCGTCCATTCCTGCGTACTGAGCAGCGTCACCGAGGAGTTCCTCAATTCTGAGCAGCTGGTTGTACTTGGCGATACGGTCAGTTCTCGAAGCGCTTCCTGTCTTGATCTGTCCCGCGTTCACGCCTACTACCAGGTCTGCGATTGTCGTATCCTCAGTTTCGCCTGATCTGTGGGATACTACTGCTGTGAATCCTGCCTTCTTAGCCATCTCGATTGCGTCCAGAGTCTCAGTCAGAGTTCCGATCTGGTTGACCTTGATCAGGATAGCGTTCGCAGCGCCTTCCTCGATTCCCTTCTTAAGTCTCTCAGTGTTGGTTACGAAGAGGTCGTCGCCTACCAGCTGCACTCTGTCACCAAGCTTGCTGACCAGAAGCTTCCAGCCGTCCCAGTCGTCCTCAGCCATGCCGTCTTCGATTGAGATTACAGGATACTTGCCGCAGATGTCCTCATAGAACGCGCAGAGTTCTTCAGCGTTCATCTTTCTGCCTTCGCCCTTCCAGTCGTAGATGTTGTTCTCAGCATCATAGAACTCGCTGGCAGCGCAGTCCAGAGCGATGCAGAGGTCCTTGCCAGGTTCATATCCGGCCTTCTTGATAGCCTCGATGATAACCTGAATGGCTTCTTCGTTTGTAGCCAGGTCAGGAGCGTATCCGCCCTCGTCGCCTACGTTGGTGTTCATTCCCTTTTCTTTCAGGATCTTCTTCAGATTGTGGAATGTCTCAGCGCCCATTCTCAGACCTTCTCTGAAGCTGGTCGCTCCAACAGGCATTACCATGAATTCCTGAATGTCCACTGAGTTGTCGGCGTGGGATCCGCCGTTCAGGATGTTCATCATCGGTACCGGCAGCACTTTGCCGTTTACTCCTCCGAGATACTGGAACAGAGGCATTCCTACTGATGCGGCAGCAGCTCTTGCTACAGCCAGTGACACGCCCAGAATCGCGTTTGCGCCCAGGTTGCCCTTGTTAGGAGTTCCGTCCAGTTCTATGAGCAGCTTATCGAGACCAGGCTGATCAAACGGATCCATTCCGATGATCTCGTCCGCGATGATCTCATTTACATTGTTTACTGCAGTGAGTGTTCCCTTGCCGAGGTATCTTTCTTTATCGCCGTCCCTGAGTTCTACTGCTTCGTGTACGCCGGTCGATGCTCCTGACGGTACGATCGCTCTTCCCTCAGTTCCGTCCTCCAGCAGAACTTCTACTTCTACTGTAGGATTTCCTCTTGAATCCAGAACTTCTCTTGCGATTACATCTTCAATCAATGCCATTTACTTTTCCTCCTTCGGAATAATACTTATTCTCAGAAATCTACTGTTTTTCTCAGAAATCTATAATCTTCATGAAATCTTCGGCCTTGAGAGATGCTCCTCCAACAAGAGCCCCGTCAATTTCATCCTGATTCATTATCTCGGTGGCGTTGGCCGGCTTGACGCTTCCGCCGTACTGAATGATGACTTCATCCGCAGTTTCCTCATCGTACATGTCAATGAGAGTCTGTCTGATGAAAGCGCACATTTCCTCAGCCTGCTCAGGACTAGCGGTGCGTCCCGTGCCGATGGCCCAAATCGGTTCGTATGCGATTACCACCTTCTTCATGTCTTCTGCGCTGATTCCCGCGAGACCCTCTACGAGCTGTGTCTTCACAAAATCGAAGAGCACGCCGGAGTCTCTCTGCTCGAGGCTTTCGCCGCAGCACATGATTGGTTTTATGGAACCTGCCAGGAGTTTTTTGAGCTTAAGATTTACTGTTTCATTAGTCTCCGCGAAGTACTGTCTTCTCTCGGAGTGTCCGACGATACAGTAATCAACGCCTATGTCCTCCAGCATCCTGACGGACACCTCACCTGTGAACGCTCCTTCGTCTTCAAAGTGCACGGTCTGGGCTCCGACCGCGATGCCTGTTCCTTCGAACAGCTTCACCAGAGTGTCGAGATCGGTGAACGGCGCGCAGATGGCAGCCCTGATGTCTGTGTCTTTATAGAGTTCCTTGAACTCCAGAGCAAAGGCTTCAGCCTCTGCCCTGGTCTTAAACATTTTCCAGTTTCCTGCGATTAAAGGTATTCTCATTCTGCTTCTCCTTTATACGCGTTATTTCTCTTCTATGCATGCTATTCCCGGCAGTTCGCGTCCTTCGAGGAATTCCATCGAAGCGCCGCCGCCTGTGGATACGTGAGTCATCTTGTCCTTGAATCCGAACTGCTCAACGGCTGCAGCGGAGTCTCCGCCGCCGATTATGGTCGTCGCGTCTGAGTCTGCCATAGCCTGCGCGACTGCCTTTGTGCCTGCTTCGAACTTAGGATTCTCGAATACTCCCATAGGTCCGTTCCATACGATGGTCTTTGCCTTTGCGATTGCGTCCGCGTACATTGCGATGGTCTTAGGTCCGATGTCCATGCCCATCATGTCTGCAGGAATCTTGTCTGAATCGTATGTCTCAATGACGTTGTTCTCAGCAAAGTCATCGGTGCAGACAGTATCTACAGGGAGCAGGATTTCAACGCCGGCATCCTTTGCCTTTGCGAGAATCTCCTTCGTGAAGTCGATGCTATCAGCGTCCAGAAGCGACTTGCCGATTTCGTATCCCTGAGCCTTGAAGAACGTGTAGCTCATGCCGCCGCCGATCAGAATCTGATCAACCTTGCCGAGCAGATTTTCCATTACAGGAATCTTCGTCTCGACCTTCGCGCCGCCCAGGATGGCAAGCAGCGGTCTTTCCGGTGATTCCAGAGCGTCGCCCAGGAACTTGACTTCCTTCTCAATGAGGAATCCGGAAACTGTAGGCAGATATCTTGCTATGCCCGCAGTGGAGCTGTGGTCTCTGTGCGCTGTTCCAAAAGCATCATTTACGAAGAGTTCACCCAGT
Source organism: Bacillota bacterium (assembly GCA_017404365.1). Lineage (GTDB taxonomy): Bacteria > Bacillota > Clostridia > Peptostreptococcales > Anaerovoracaceae > Lentihominibacter. The sequence continues at coordinate 10,380 of JAFRCM010000104.1, read as the reverse complement.
GATGCGAGTTCGCCTGTGAACGGCTCTTCGCTCTTGGTCTCTTCAGCTCTGTATCTGGTGTTCTCGAGAAGCATTACTTCGCCAGGCTGCAGACCGTCGGCAACCTCTCTGATGTGGTCGCAGATTACTGTAGGGCAGGATGAGAATTTTACTTCCTGTCCGAGCAGCTCTTCGAGCCTCTTGGCAACAGGTGCCAGCGAAAGTTCAGGCTTCGGCTCGCCCTTTGGCTTGCCCATGTGTGACATGAGGATTACACGAGCCTTGTTCTCGATGAGGTACTGAATAGTAGGCAGAGCTGCCACGATTCTGAAATCATCAGTGATCTCTCCGTCCTTCATAGGCACGTTGAAGTCACATCTGCAGAGAACTTTTACACCGTTAAGTTCAACATCTCTTACTGTTTTTTTCATAATGCTGATCCTTTCACTTATCTAATTCATTATTTGTGGTCTACGCTGTACATGTGTCTGATGAGCTCCAGTACCTTGGTTGCATAACCATACTCGTTGTCATAGTACGCAATGAGCTTGAAGAACTTGTCGTTCAGAGCGATGCCCATTGTTGAGTCGAAGATTGAAGTGTTAGTGTCTCCGACGAAGTCGATGGTTACGCACTCATCCTGAACATATTCCAGAATGCCCTTCAGCTCATTTTCTGAAGCCTTCTTGACTGCCGCGTTGATCTCTTCGAGAGTTGTCGGTGTCTTCAGCATTACGTTCAGGTCGACAACGGATACGTCGTTTGTAGGTACTCTGTAAGCGAATCCTGTCATCTTGCCCTTGAGTGAAGGGATAACCTTGGCTACTGCCTTTGCAGCGCCTGTCGTTGTCGGAATTATGCTGTTGAAAGCAGATCTTCCGATACGCCAGTCTTTCATGTTTCTCTTGTCAACTGTTACCTGCTTTGAAGTGGCTGCGTGGATTGTAGCCATCAGGCCCATCTCGATGCCGAAGTTGTCTTCCAGAACCTTGCAGAGAGGCGCGAGGCAGTTTGTCGTACAGGAAGCATTTGATACAACGTTCATGTCAGATGTGTATTTGTCGAGGTTTACGCCGCATACAAATGTCGGAGAGTCGTCCTTGGCCGGTGCTGTGATGATAACTTTCTTAGCGCCTGCATCCAGGTGATCCTGTGCTTTTTCTGCTGTGTTGTATGCACCGGTTCCTTCTACGATGTACTCAGCTCCGCATTCATCCCATGGGATCATCTTGGCGTTTGGCTCACTGTAAACAGGAACCTGCTTGCCGTTGATTACGATGCCGCCTTCGTACGTTCCGAGTTCTCCAGGGAAACGTCCGAATACCGAGTCATACTTAAGCATGTAAACCAAATAATCCAGGTCCGCATTACGATAGTTGATTCCCGCGATTTCAATATCCGGCATGTCCAATGAAGAACGAATTGCGAGACGTGAAATACGTCCAAAACCACTGATTCCAACTTTGATTGCCATAGTTTTTTCCTCCTGAAACAAATATCTTCAATTTAATAATAGATTGGTTTATATATCAGCCCCTCAGGGTTAATATCTCTTACGCTTTGAGGACGAGAGTATTCCCAGCTCGTCCCTGTATTTGGCCACGGTTCTCCTTGAGATGTTGAAGCCTTTGTCCTCAAGCAGCATCACAATGGTCTGGTCGCTGTACGGTCTGTGCTTGTCCTCGCCATCTATGATCTCTTTGATGAACTCCTTGATGCTGTTGGACGAAACGCCTTCTCCCACCTGGTCGGAAACGCCTGCCGAGAAGAAGTACTTGATCTCGTATACTCCCCTCGGGCACTGGAGATACTTGCCGTTTATCGACCTGGAAACGGTCGATTCGTGGATTCCCAGCTCCTCCGCGATATCCTTGAGCGTCAGCGTCTTCAGGTACTTGCTGCCGTTGTCGAAGAACTCTCTCTGGTGTTTGACCACAGAGGATACCACGTTGAATATGGTCTGCTTTCTCTGCTCGATGCTTCTTATGAGCCAGTTCGCGGAGTTGACTCTCTCCGAAAGGTAATCCGCCAGCTGCTTGTCCTTTTCCGCCTGTCCGAGAAGGTTCCTGTAATAGGAGCTTACGGTCAGGTGAGGCGTGCTGCTCTCGTTGATTATCACAACATAATCATCCTCGATCTTCTCTACGATGACATCGGGGATTACATACTTGGTTTCCATCTCAGAAGCGAACTGCCTGCCCGGCTTCGGCTCAAGAGTTCTGATGACGTCCGCGGCCTCCTGGACCTCCAGCACCGTCATTCCCGTATCCTTGGCTACAGCGGACAGTCTGTTGTTTGCTATGTCTTCGAGATGCTTCCCTATTATCTCTTCCATCTGAGGCGTCAGTTCGTTTCTCGCCTCGAGCTGAAGTCTGAGGCACTCGCTGAGATTCCTGGCGCCGACCCCGGCGGGATCGAAGCCGTGAATAATGTCCAACGCCTCGCAGACCTTCTCCTCGCGCACGCCCGTGGCGCGGGAAATCTCCTCGGTGGTGGATGTCATGTACCCGTTTTCATCGAGGGATTCGATAATGTATTTGCCTACGCGGCGGCATCCCTTGTCCACCGTCGCGAACTGGTACTGGAACATGAGATGCTCGGGCAGGGTGACGTCGCTTGATACATATCTCTCAAAAGTGTCAGGCCTGTCCTCGTCTCTGTCCCTGTATCCCTTGTAGCTTATATCGTCGTAGCTGCCGTTTCTGATGAACTCCTTCCAGTCCAGCTTCTCTTCTTCCTCGCCGGATCTTCCCTCCGATGCGTTCTCAGGAGTTTCCTTCTCCTGATCCTGCTCGAGCACGGGGTTCACCAGCAGCTGTTCCTGTACAAAGGCATCAAGCTCCTGTGTATTGAACTGAAGTATCTGAATCGCCTGGATCAGCTCCGGCGTCATCACCAGCTTCTGGGATTGCTCAATTGTAAGGTCAAAACCAAGTTTAATGCCGTCCATTATCTACTATCTACCGCAGCAGTGCTTGTATTTCTTGCCGCTTCCGCAAGGGCAAGGGTCATTACGCCCGATCTTCGGCGTAGCTCTTCTTACTGTCCTGGACTGCTTGTATTCCTTCGCTATCTGGACCATCTTCTCTTCGCCCAGCACATCGTTCCACTGTTCCAGGCCGTAGAGATAATCCGCTTCAGCCTTGAGCATGTTGAAGAAGAGCTTCTCAGGAATGATCTCAACTTCGACCTGTGACTCTTCGTCCATTCCTTCGAGATCGTTCGGCGTCACGATGCTCTCGTTAACTCCGTCCAGGAACCCCATGAATATAATCGGTCTTACGTCATACTTCTCTGAGAGCTCGGCTATCGTGCCGGTCATCTTCTCATCAGGGTGATCCAGAATGTCGCTGTATATCTTGGTCTCAGCTCCGCTGTATTCCTCCCAGAACTCTTCGAATGTTTCTTTTGTCTGGTTTCCTATCAGTTTCTGCCACTGTTTAAGTAAAGTTGCCATCTTCTATCCTCCGGTTATTCCGCGGTGTCCTTCAGGTCCATCGTCTTTGCAATTTCCATAACGTCTCCGAGCACTGCGCTTCCTGTCGGCAGCGGACCTGCTCCCGGTCCGTAGAACATCAGCTTGCCCACCAGGTTGCCCTTGACGTATACGGCGTTGTACTCCTCGAGAACGCCGGCGAGCGGATGGTATGTTCTTATGAATGTCGGCCTGACTTCGTAGTCGATGTCTCCGTCCTCCTTGACGGTCGCGTGAGCGATGAGCTTGATAACGCAGTCGTTTGCCTTTGCTTCTTCAATCTTCTCCTTGGTGATTCCGGTAATGCCCGTAGTCGGAATGTCGTTAGGATGAACATACTTGCCGAACAGCAGCGCCATGAGTATGCTCAGCTTGTTTGCGGCGTCGATGCCTTCGACATCGGCCGTAGGGTCCGCTTCAGCAAAGCCCTTCTCCTGGGCGTCCTTCAGCGCCTCCTCATATTCCATGCCGTCCACACTCATCTTGTGGAGAATGTAGTTTGTCGTTCCGTTTACTATTCCCAGAACTTCGGTGTAGTCGTTGGCACGAGCTCCGCAGTCCAGCGGGTTCAGCACAGGAATGCCGCCGCCTACGCTGGCTTCGAACTTGAACTGTACGCCGTTCTCCTCAGCCGCCTTCATGAGGCGCGGGTAATTCGCCGCCACAGCGGCCTTGTTCGCCGTTATCACGTGCTTGCCGTTCTTCATGGCCGTTTCCATGAATGTGGCTGCCGGCTCTACGCCGCCCAGAAGCTCTATCACTATGTCAATATCAGGATCCTTGAAGATCTCATCCGGGTCGGAGACGAACTGGTCGCGGGTGACTGTTATGTCGCGCTCCCTGTCGACGTCCTTTTCGAGAATCTTAACGATGTTGACCTTCGCACCGACCTTTTTCTCGATGATTTCCCTGTTCATTTCAAGGGCTTTGTACGTTCCTGTTCCTATGTTTCCAAGCCCCAGAAGTCCGATTCTGATTTCCTTCATTTCAAACGATTCCTCCATTAATATTTGTTAAGCTGATTATACCATAAATACCCTCGTTCGAGGGTACGTATATTGGCTTTTTACTGCTTGTTTATCTGCTTGCGTTTTGCCGGTTCGCCTTCATCTGTCTGCTCCGGCACTCCGCCTGTCAGAATATCCTTGATTGTTGATATGTTGACGTCGTCCGGGTCCATGTCGAACTTGCTGTTTGTACCATAAGAACGGGTCTTAAACCACTTTATCTCTTCAATTTCCTCAGGCACATCGCGTTTGCTGTAAGGATGACTCGTATCCTCGACCACCTTGTTGCACATCAGTCCCAGAATCAGTACCCAGGAGAGCAGCAGGAACCAGATCATGAGAGCGACGACCGATGACAGGGCGCCGTACATGATGTCGTAGTTAACAAGGCTGCTTGTGTAAAAGGTGTAGGCCCAGCTTACGATCAACATTCCGACTGCCGCGAAAATCGCTCCCGGTATCACCGTACGGAATGGTTTCCTGACGGTCGGGAGGATGTAGAAGTTGTATCCTATGATGAAGAAGTACAGCACGAAGCCCAGCGGCCACCTGAGCCACAGCCAGAAGCTGTCGACAAATGCCGTATCCTCAATTCTCAGCGCGGCGAGAATACCGATAAGAATAATCTTGCCGTAGCAGAGGATGACGATGGCAACGACCAGACTGATCATTGTCAGAAGCATCGTCAGAATGGCACGGGCTCTTTCTATGAAGTAATTCTTTCCCGTGTTTCTGCCTTCTGTCATCGTGTAATTCGCTATACGGGATATGGAAAATGACGCTCTGGATCCCGCCCAGAAAGCGATGATGAGGAAGATGATGTTTCCGAAACCGATGGAACTGAACTGGAAGAGCATGCTGACAACATTGGAAATCCTGTTACCTGTGTACTGCTCGATGACATTAAGCGCAGTTTCCATGCTTATTCCCAGAAGACCAAGACACTGGATTATAAGAATCAGAATCGGTACTACGGACAGCATCAGATAAAAGGATATCTGCGCCGCGAACCCGTGGTAATAAGGGTCCTGGATCTGCTGGAATCCCACTATGAACATTCTTTTGAATCTGTTTATGAGATTGCTCAAATTTCCTTCTCCAGTTTCTCATGCAAAACCTGCAGAGCCCTCGCTCTGTGGCTTATCGTATTCTTTATCTCATGTCCCAGCTCCCCGAAGGTCCTGTCGTACCCTTCCGGCACGAAGAGCGGGTCGTATCCGAACCCGTTGTCCCCTCTCTCCTCAAGAACAAGATGCCCCTCGACCGTACCTCTGGCAACCAGAGTCTTCCCGTCGGGATATACCATGGTTATGACAGATACGAATCTGGCAGTTCTTTTCTCGTATGGAACGTCTTTAATAAGACGAATGAGTTTAGCGTTGTTGTCGCTGTCAGGCGTATCAGCTGCCGGACGGTCTGCCTTTGCAGCGTCTTCATCGTCCGGCCAGAGGCCTTCAAACCCGCCGAAGCGCGCGGAAAACACACCGGGTGCTCCATCGAGGCAATCGACAACAAGGCCCGAGTCATCCGCCACGGTTATCTGTCCGCAGAGTTTCATGATCTCATAGGCTTTTATGTACGAATTCTCCTCGAATGTTTTGCCCGTTTCAGGAATCTCGACAGGCGGAACTCCGGCTTCGTCCCTGGAGATGATTGACATCCCAAAACGGCCGGTAATTTCTCCTACCTCTTCGATTTTGTGTCTGTTTCTCGTCGCTGCTACTATGGTTTTCATACAGAGTTATTGTATCACATGACGGCTGGACTTTCCACAGTTGCTATTGTACAATGAATCCGCTTAACTCATGCAAAGGCAAATGAACCTTTAGCTATAACGGAGGCAGAAGAATGAAGGCAGTTTTACTTGATGGATATACAATCAACCCGGGCGATCTGAGCTGGGACAAGCTCGGCAGTCTGTGCGACGAGTTTACCGTGTACGACAGCAGCTACAATGATGATCTCATTCCGCGGATAGGCGACTGCGAGGTCGTTTTCACAAGCAAAACAAAAATCACGAGACAGGTGATGGAGCAGGCTCCGAACCTGAAATACGTCGGCCTGACAGCGACGGGCTACAACAACGTAGACGTTGCTGCGGCATCGGATCTCGGCATAGCTGTTACCAACATTCCCGCTTACGCGACGGACGCTGTGGCACAGCACGTTTTCGCCCTCATTCTGGAGCTGACCAACAGCGTCGGACTGCACACGGAATCAGTGAATTCGGGCGAATGGACGAGCAACCCTTATTTCTGCTACTGGAAGAAACCGATCACTTTGCTGGCCGGCAAAAGCATCGGCATCATAGGCTACGGTCAGATCGGAAAGAAGGTGGGGCAGATCGCGGAGGCCTTCGGCATGACAGTGAACGTATACAGCCGAGATAAAGAGGCAGCCGTAAAATCCGACTTCGTCACCCTTCACTGCCCTCTCACCGCGGATAATGAGCACATGATCAACTCAGAGTTCATAGAGCAAATGAAGCCGGGCGCGATTCTGATTAACACGGCGCGCGGCGGTCTCATCGACGAAGCCGCTCTCGCGGATGCGCTGCGGTCCGGTCGTCTGGCAGGCGCCGGATTGGATGTTCTCGAAAAGGAACCCCCTGAGGCTGACTGTCCGCTTCTGGGTCTTGATAACTGCGTCATCACCCCGCACAATTCCTGGGCGCCAAAAGAGATGCGCCAGATGGTAATCGACGTGCTGACTGATAATCTTTCAAGCTGGCTTGATGGCGGCAGACTCAACAGGCTGGATTAGCGGCGGTATGCTAAATTAGCGGCAGGATCACGTAGTATCCCAAAAGCCCGCATCCTATTCCGATAAGAGCTCCCGCGATGACATCGCGAGGAAAATGAACGCCGCCGGCAACTCTGCACCAGGCGAGAAGCGCTCCCGCAGCGCCGACGATGATCCCCGGAATGGGCCAGACCCAGAACACCGTAACGGCGATTACAAAAATAGAAAAAACATGACGGCTCGGAAACGACTTTCCCGGGGCGTCTTTTTTTATGATAGGCGGCTTGGCGCTGGGTATCTCATAGGGACGCGGCGCGTTGATCCTGTCTCTGAATATGCTGAGCAGAACAAAAGATATTCCGGGCACAAGAACAGCCGGCATGAAGCCTGGCTGCCTGTCTGTCAGATGGTAAACCGCAAGATATATGAGCAGAAGCGGGTACAGGGCGTACACCGCTTTGGTCAGAACTGAATTGATTATGATTATTGCCTCAGGCTTCATCTTAATGGTCGTCCTCGTAGATTCTCCTGAACACTTCGTATACTTCAGGCGCTGCTTTTTTGACGACTACCGGTCTGAAGGTCTTGTCCGTAAAAGCCTGTCTGCTCCATCCTTTCGCGTGAAGCTGGCCTGTCTCAGCGTTCCTTACCTCGTACTCCAGCTCAAAGGATGCATGTGACAATACAGTCGGTCTGCAGATAAGCGAGATAACCTCGTCATAAACTGCTCCCGTCTTGTAGTCAACCTTGACTCCAATCACAGGAATGTATATCCCAAGCTCCTCGATGCGGTTGTAAGGCAGACCTGCGTCCCTTATGAATTCAGTCCTCGCAGTCTCAAAATACCTTACGTAATTGGAGTGATGCACTATGCCCATGCTGTCGGTCTCATAGTACTGCACTCTCCACGTCATTTCGTACTGCATAAATGACCCCCTTTCTCCTGCCTTTGCATCAGTCCTCAAGGGACTTGTAGTAGAGCATGCAGTGGCAGTAGCCTTCGAATTCCGGATCTGCAATCTGGTCGCGAAACTCCTTGCACATGCACTTGTTTTCTTCGGTGCGTTCGATTCTGCACGGACAGTAGCCGCCCGTTTTCTCCAGACCTTCTTTTATGGCGTTAACGATCTCCTGATTTTCATTAAATCTTACTTTCATCTCAGTTACCTCCGCTATCTATATTATAAAACATCGCAAATTGTTAGCAAAGAATTAAGTGCGCCTGTCGGTGCTTATTATTCCGAATGCCGTAACTGCTATGGCCATGCCCGCGGCGGATATTACAGTCAGTTTTTCACCGTATACAAAAGCCCCAAAGAGCATCGCCGACACCGGCTCGCTCGACGTCAGAATCGAGGCCTTCCCTGCCTCAATGAACCTCAGGGAAACGTTGAGCATGAGGTACGGCAGCGCGGCGCCGATCAGGGCGTGGGCTATCATGAGCAGCGAGTGAGACATTGGAGACGCGGCAGTGTATTCGGCAACCTGCCCCCAGTTGGCGAATGGCGCCGTGGTCAGCGCGGTTATGAGCACCGCGTAGAACGTTATCGTAAGTCCGTTGTAGCCCCTGCCGATGCAAATCTTCGTAAAGATACTTGTCATTCCGTAGAAGACTCCTGACAGAAGACCAGCCGCAAGGCCCAGCGCCGTGAACGTAATGCCGTTTTCGATCACGCCACTGACCATAACTACGCCCATTATGGCCAGAGCCATGCCGAACAGCTTCCTGCGGGTTGCTCTTTCCTTGAACAGGAAAGCCGCTATTATGACTACGTAAACCGGCGACAGACCTATGAGAACTCCCGCAAAACCAAGGGACAGATTCAGCACGGCTATGTTATAAAAGACATTCGTCAGAGTCATTCCGATGAATCCGCCGCCGAGAAGGACCGGCAGATCCCTCAGTCTGCACCTGATCAGACTCCTGTCGTAAATGAACATGAAAATTAACAGTATAAGCGCGGATATGGCGTTTCTGGTCGAGAGAATCGCCATGTTGTTGAACCCCGCTTCACTGAACAGTCTGATGAATATTCCGATTGAACCGAAACACACTCCCGCGAGAATCGGCAGAATGAAAGCAATTTTTTTCATGCCCGTATTATAACACTAGTTTGTTGACATGTAGACTATCCGGTGTTATTATCCGATTGTAAACCAAGTATATTTAATTGTTGACTTTGGCCTGGCTGACGTTACAGAGAGGCCCCAAGCAGGAGGATAATATGACATCCAGTGGTACGACCTCAAAAGCTTTTTCAATTACATCAATCGCTCTTATGGCAGCGGTTCTCTGCATTCTGGGGCCTCTTACAATTCCTGTCGGGCCTGTCCCGATCACTCTTGTGCCTCTTGCGATATTCCTGAGCGTCTACATTCTCGGCACAAAAAGAGGAACCATCGCGGTTATCCTCTATCTTCTGATAGGGGCTGTCGGGGTTCCTGTTTTTTCAGGCTTTGCCGGAGGTTTCGGTAAAATCGCCGGTCCGACAGGCGGATACCTGCTCGGATACATCTTCGCTGCTCTCATAGCAGGATGGTTCATCCACCGTTTCAACGACAATGTAGTCATCCAGTTTCTCGGCATGCTGCTTGGCCTTATTGTTCTTTACGCGTTCGGCACCGCGTGGCTGTCCATATCGGCAGGAATGGACATAAAAGCCGCTATTGCAGCGGGTGTGCTTCCTTTCGTGGTCTTCGACATCGCGAAAATCATCATCGCCATATTATTAGGACGCACCATCAAAAGGCGCGTCCCGTCATTAAGCCAGATGTAACTGCCTGCAAAAGCAGGCTGATTATTTCTTTTCTATTTCCGCAGCGGGATCCTTTGATGGAAGCTGGGCTACCATTATGGCTACGAACATGAGCACACAGCCTATTATTTCCCTTGGGCCCATTGTCTCGCCCAGAAGGATAGCGCCGGCTATTACCGCGAATACGGATTCGAGGCAAAGGATCATCGACGCCAGCGTCGGCTCAACGTCCTTCTGTCCGACCACCTGCAGCGTGTAGGCAACTCCGCAGGACATTATGCCGGCGTACAGTATCTCGAACCAGCCCGCCTGGATGTTCGCCCCCGGCGGCACGCTGCACCCCAGAGCCGGATCGATGATGAACAACAGAAGGCACGCAAGCCCTCTCGCGACGAAGAACTGTCTGCACGACAGCTTGACG
>JAFRCM010000103.1 GCA_017404365.1 Bacillota bacterium | reverse complement strand
TGTCTCAACCCCTTTGATTACACTGCATATCGTTGATCCGTTCTTTTCTTCAAACTCCTTGAGCATGGCCTTTGCGGCCTTATAGCTGGCTTTCTTTGAAGCAGGCGCCTGCAGATTTCCATCTGATTCCTTCATGCCTGCGATCGCGGCCATGGCGGATACAGCTCCGCACTCATGCATTGCGCCCATTCCGAATCCGAAGCCCTCCATCATTCTGAAGACGGTCTCTTCATCCATTCCGAGATCTTCAGCGAAAGCGCATGCCACAGACTGAGCGCAGTTGTATTTGTTGTGATGGTTGGTAATGGCCTTCTGGACCTTTTCGCTCTTTCCGACCAGTTCCTTCTTCCACGCGTCCGGATCAGGCTTGGCCGCCGCAGGTGCGGCACCTGCCGCCTGCGCGGTGTCACATAACTTCGTTACATCATCACTCATGACGTTCCCTCCTCAATACTAATCGCTCAATACTTCTCCGCCAGTATTCTGGCTACATGCACTCCGCTGGCTGAAGCCTGCGACAGTGAGTGCGTGACTCCCGAACCGTCGCCGAGGGCGTACATGTTCGGGACTGACGTCTCAAGATTTCCATCCACCTTAACTACTGAATTATAGAACTTGACCTCGACTCCGTAGAGCAGCGTATCTTCATTGGCTGTTCCCGGAGCGATTTTGTCCAGGGCGTATATCATCTCGATGATATCATCAAGCTGTCTTTTAGGAATTACCAGGGATAGATCTCCCGGCGTAGCCTGAAGTGTAGGCTGGGTGAAGCACTTGCGCATTCTGCGCTCGCTGGAACGGCGTCCCTTGACCAGATCGCCGAAACGCTGGAGCAGCACTCCGCCTCCCAGCATGTTGGACAGTCTGGCGATGGATTCACCATATTCATTGCTGTCGTCGAACGGCTCTGTGAAGTGATTCGAAACAAGCAGAGCGAAGTTGGTGTTCTGGGTGTGCAGCGATGGGTCATCGTAGCTGTGTCCATTTACGGTGACTATGCCGTTTGTGTTCTCTGATACTACCTCGCCGTAAGGGTTCATGCAGAACGTCCTGACCAGGTCGTTGTATTTATCCGTCTGATAGATGATTTTGCTCTCGTAAACATCATCTGTAATGTGCTTGAAAATCTCCGCCGGAAGCTCTACTCTGACGCCGATATCCACGCGGTTCTTCTTCTGCTCTACGCCCATCTTGTCGCATATCTGTGAGATCCACTTGGAACCGGAACGTCCTGTTGCCAGCACCAGGTCGCGGCAGCTGTATGTTTCGCCGTTCTCTGTTTTGACAATGAATGTTCCGTCGTCCTGACGTTCCACATCTTCAATGACAGTGTGGAACTCCATGTCGATCTTGTCTTTGCAGTAGTCGTACATCTTGCCCAGGATCCTGACGTTCCTGTCAGTGCCCAGGTGACGCACTTTGGCTTCCAGGAGGTGCAGGTCGTACTTCAGACACTCGGTCTTAAGCTGGGAATTTCCAGTGGAGTAGAGCTTGGCATCCGCGCCGCCCATGCTGCAGAGCACTTCGTCCACATACTCCATCAGATCCATGGCCTTATCCAGGCCCACGTAGTTGTGCAGGTCGCCGCCGAACTGTGTCGTGATGTTGTACTTTCCGTCGGAAAGAGTTCCCGCTCCGCCGTATCCGTTCATGATGTGGCACGGGTTGCACTTGACGCAGGTCTTGGTTTTGCCCGCTTTGATAGGACACACTCTGCCCTCCAGGTTGCTGCCTTTGTCCAGCACCAGCACGCTGGCGTTCACATTGAGCTTCGCCAGTTCATAACTCATGAATACGCCGCTCGCTCCGGCACCTGCTATGATAATGTCGTAATGTTTCATTTAAGTTCCTCCAATATCTCCTTTATAAGAACGCGTTCGTCCATGTCGTATTTAACACCGTTGATTTCCTGATACGTCTCGTGGCCTTTGCCCGCACATATGATGATGTCTCCCGGTTCGCCGTGCTCGATGGCGTACTTCATGGCATCCTTGCGGTTTATTATCTCAATGTACTTACCGTCGGTTTTGCTGATGCCTGTCTTGATGTCATCGATTATGGCCTGCGGATCCTCATTGCGAGGATTGTCGCTCGTAATAATCGTCAGATCCGCCAGCCGTCCGGACACTTCTCCCATTTCGAACCGCCTGTCGCGAGCTCTGTTTCCTCCGCAGCCGAATACTGTCACCAGCCTGTGCGGATTATACTCGCGCAAAGTCTTCAGCAGGCTTTCAAGCGCCATGGCGTTGTGAGCGTAATCGATCATCAATGCAAAATCATCACTGACTTTTATGAGCTCAACTCTGCCCTTTACATGGATGTCCTTCAGGGCCTCCGTGATCGCCGCAGGTTCAACACCGAAGTGCCTGCAGATGGCGATGGCTGTCAATGAATTGTAGACGCTGAACTTGCCCGGAATGTCGATTTCCACAGGGAAATCCATCATGCCTTTCACATGATACTTAATACCCAGATAGCCTGGCCTCGATACAAGCTCCATGTCCTCTGCTCTGAGGTCGGTCGCAGGATCGACCAGCGAAGCCGCGTCCGCCGCGCTTCCCGGTTCGCTTCCCGGAGCGCCGATTCCATATGTCTCAATCCGGCATCCCGCCCCTTCCAGAATCTGCGCCAGGTGCTCATCGTCACGGTTTACGATACCTACGCGGCACTGGTTCAGGAGCATCTTCTTGCATTCCAGATAGTGCTCAAAATCTCTATGTTCGTTCGGACCGATGTGATCCGGTTCTATGTTAGTGAAAATACCGTAGTCAAAGGTGAATCCCGCCGTCCTGTGGAGCATGAAGCCCTGGGAGGACGCTTCCATCACCACGCAGTCGCAGCCGTTCTCAACCATCTCGGCAAAGTACTTCTGAACCAGATAGGACTCAGGCGTCGTGTTGGCAGCCGGAATCGTCCGCGAGCCTGTATCCGCTTCAATTGTTCCGATCAGGCCTACCCTGTGCCCGGTGTTTTCCAGAATCGCCTTAACCATGTAGGTCGTGGTTGTCTTGCCTTTGGTTCCGGTGATGCCGATGGTCTTGAGTTTTTCCGCCGGGTGACCGAACCACGCCGCGCTCACGCACGCCAGCGCGTACCGGCTGTCCGGCACCTGCACTACTACAGGAGCAGTACCTGCCGGCAGCTCGACAGCGTCTTCCACGATGATTACAGACGCGCCTGCCTTTGCAACATCCGGCGCGAATTTATGTCCATCGACGACCGCGCCTTTGACGCAGGTGAACAGGCATCCGGACTCCGCTTTTCTCGAGTCCAGCACGATGTCCGATATCTCCGTATCCAGACCGGCCTTGCCTTCCTGCAGTATTTCATATTTCAGATCTTCCAGTAATGTTTTCAGTTTCATACTATGTTCATTTGCCTCCGTCGCAATATCAATCCATTGTGATTATAACACAAACCATAACAATCTTTTAGTATCTTTGATATTCAACATCTAGTGGTTTTGATGTATAATAAAGACGAAATCAAGTGTTTAGTGGTTTTGCGTTGCAAAGAACAATGTTTAGGAGGTAATCATATGGCAAGCAGCTTTGATATAAAGGGCTCCATGGTCGCCCTGATCACTCCGTTCCACGAAGACGGCAGCATCAACTACGACAAGCTCGAGGAGCTCCTCGAATTCCACATCGCCAACAAGACGGACTGCGTCCTCATTCTCGGCACGACGAGTGAGTCCCCTACTTTTACCTGGGAGGAGGACTACGAGATCGTCAAGCGCAGCGTCGAGGTATGCAAAGGCAGGATGCCTCTCATGGCCAAC
>JAFRCM010000102.1 GCA_017404365.1 Bacillota bacterium | reverse complement strand
GCTCAGCAGATTTGTTGAGGATGTTACGTCTGAAGGTGATTTCGATGTAATCCTCACAGGCGCGGGGACAAGCGAGTATGTAGGCAGATGCCTTTATCCGGCGGTGCTGCAAAAGCTGTCCGGCCGGGTTCACGCCGTAGGCACTACGGATATCGTGGCATCACCTGAGCTGTTCATTTCGCCTGAGAGAAAGACTCTTCTGGTGTCCTTCGCGAGATCGGGCAACAGCCCGGAATCCGTCGGGGCAGTCAAGGCGGCGGACAGAATTTCCGACAAGGTAATGCATCTGTTCATCACCTGCAATGATGAAGGCGAGCTGGCGAAGCTGGCCGGAGAGAAGTCAAACTGCTTCAGCGTAGTTCTTGCGCCGGAGACGAACGACAGGAGCTTCGCGATGACGAGCAGCTTCACGAGCATGTATCTGGCAGCGCTTCTGATTCTTACGGGCAGCTACGACATGGATTTATACGAATCAGTCAGCGCCGCGGAGAAATTCGTCACCAGAGGATACAGCAGTCTCGCAGATTTCGTCATGAGAAAGGATTTCAGCCGCGTGGTCTATCTGGGCAGCGATGTGCTCAAAGGAATAGCCCAGGAGTCGGCCCTGAAGGTTCTTGAGCTTACAGCGGGGCAGATGGCCGCAATATTTGATACGCCGATGGGCTTCAGGCACGGGCCGAAATCGATAATCGACGATGATACAGTGTGCGTCGTCTTCATGTCCGATGATGAGCGCACGAGAAGATACGAGATGGACGTTCTGAAGGAACTCTACAGGGACCGCAAAGGCAGCAGCCTGGTAGCGGTAACATCATCAGCTGATGATGAAGTCAGCGAAAACTGCGATCTCGCCATCTCGATGGGATACAGGAGCAAGGAGCCGAACTGTATTCTGGCGCCGGCTTATGTAATGGTAGCCCAGACCATGGCCATGATGTATTCAATCAAACTGGGTATTACGCCTGACAACCCTTGTCCTACAGGCGAGGTCAACAGGGTAGTTCAGGGCGTGACTATCTATGAGGAGGAATGATGGAATGGACGCGCATCACCTTCAGCAGCTAGTTTCAAAACAGAAAAAAGGAATGCACGAGGGAATATGCTCGGTGTGCAGCAGCAGTCCCTTCGTTATAGACGCGGCGATAATTCAGGCCGTCAGGACAGGTACGCCTGTGCTCATTGAAGCGACAGCAAATCAGGTGAACCAGATGGGCGGATACACCGGAATGAAGCCGGCGGATTTTAAAAAATACGTTCTTGAGCGCGCGGCGCTGCTCGGCCTTCCGGCGGACCGAGTGATTCTCGGAGGAGACCATCTCGGTCCTGTGGCGTGGCAAAAGCAGGACGCGGCCGAGGCAATGGACCTCGCTGAAGAACTTACATATCAGTTTGCAAAGGCAGGCTTCACGAAGATCCACCTCGACGCCAGCATGCCTCTCGGGGATGAGGTTACTCTGACTACAGAGGAGATTGCTGACAGGACGGTCAGGCTTTGCATTGCATCGGAAAAAGGCTTCAGCGAATACCGCGTCGAGGATGCCGGCGCAGCGGCGCCTGTATACGTGATAGGCAGCGAGGTGCCGACGCCTGGCGGAAGCGGCGAAGAGGACGCTTTGAGCGTGACGAAACCTGAAGCCCTGAAGGAGATGCTTGAGTGCTTCGGGGAGAAGTTTGCCGCGGCGGGACTCGACAAAGAAGGACCGGCAGGCGGAGGAAGTCCGTGGAGCCGGATAATCGCGGCGGTCGTTCAGCCGGGCGTGGAGTTCGGAAACGACAGCGTACACGAATATGTGCCTGAGGAAGCCGCAGTTCTGACAGAGGAAGCGGCGCAGATTCAGCAGATAGTTCTGGAAGGCCATTCGACCGACTACCAGAAGGAGAGCAGCCTGAAGCACATGGTTGAAGACGGCATAGCGATTCTGAAGGTGGGACCTGCCCTGACTTTTGCGGCAAGGGAAGCTCTGTATGCTCTGTCCATGATGGAAAATGAGCTGGCAGCGATGGGCGTATTGGATGCCGGCGAGGCGTCAGGATTCATGGATGTGCTTGATGATGTGATGGTCAGAGATCCGTCAAGCTGGCAGGGCCACTACACTGCCGAAGAACCGGAGAGCACTCTGCTGAGAAAGTACAGCTACAGCGACCGCAGCAGATACTACATGCACAGACCGGAAGTGAAGACAGCCATCAGCAGGCTGATGGAGAATCTGCGGGGCAGGATAACGCTCCCGATGCTCAGCCAGTTCATGCCCGAGCAGTTCACACACGTGCGCGAGGGTTTGATTGAAGCGGAACCTGAAGCGCTGGTGAACGACAAGGTGTGCGACGAACTGTCAAGATACTGGAGAGCCTGCGGGCTGTTGTAAATGCGGATAGCTGATTGTCAAAAGGAGATTAGTGATGAAAAAACTGATTCTTGCAGCCTTTGCGGCAACGATGTGCTTTGCTTTTGCGGCCTGCGGGTCGGAAGAAGCCACGGAAGATAATGGGGCCGCGGAGGAGGAGCAGGCGATGGAGATACAGATACTGGCCGGCGAAAACAACATATACGATGACGGAACATACGCTCCGATTGAAATCGACGCGTCCATGTCCGGCACGGAGGGAAATCCGACGGTAATCAAGGCTGCCGACGGAGCGACGCCGGTCATAAAAGCCGCGCCGGGCAAGTTCCAGAGCGGCGAAAAAGATGAACTGCCTCCTAGCTACGGCATCCACATCGTAGACGCCCATGACATCATAATAGAAGGACTTACTGTCGAGGGCGGAACCCACGGCATAATATACGAGAGCACGACTGAGCAGGGCGATGATCCGCTCAAGAACATAACGATAAAGGACTGCAAAGTCAGCGGAGTTGTCGGAGCCCACGGAATCTGCGTTTACGCGCAGAACGACATGGCGCCGGTTCAGAACCTGACAGTGACCGGATGCGAAGTGTCGGACTGCCTTTGCGGTGACAGTGAATCACTGGTTCTCAACGGCAACATCGACGGCTTCACGATTTCTGACAACAGGATCCACGACAACAACAACATCGGAATCGACATGATCGGATTCGAGGGCACGGCTGAGCACATGGAAGCGGAGGATCCGGCTGATCTGTTCGAGGTGGACATGGCCCGCAACGGCAAGTGCTTCGGAAATGTCGTGTATAACATAAGCGCCGAAGGCAATCCGGCGTACTATGAGGACGGCGAGTACGATCTCTGCGCTGACGGCATCTATGTGGATGGCGGACAGAACATTGAAATATACAACAACTTCATTTACAGGTGCGACATCGGAATCGAGGTCGCGACTGAGCACAGCCCTGACGACAATCCGCTGTTCAAAGTATCGGGCATAGATGTGCACGATAACGTAATCGCGAACTGCGAGGGCTGGTGCGGTCTCTGCTTCGGCGGATACGACAGGGATCTGGGATTCACCGAGGACTGTGAGTTCCACAACAACACCCTTGTTGATAACGGCACCCAGATAGGAGTGCAGAGAAGCAAAGGCAACAAGATCCATGACAATCTCTTAGTCGGCGGAGACTCGGCGATTGATTTCAACTATGACTGCAGGGCCAAGGATCTTGTAAACGATTTCGGAGGAAACGTCTGGTGCTTTGAAGAAGGCAAAATTGAGGACATGATAGATTATGGGAATTATGACCTATCGGTCCTCATCCCGAAAAGCAGCATGAGCAGGCAGGAAGTTGTCAGAGACAGAAGTCAGGTTATCGACGGACTGAAGTCGAAGATAGAAGGAGTAGGATCGTCATTCGTACCGGATGAAGAAGAAATAGAACTGTGGGAGCAGTAACGGAGGTTCAAAAGTGGCTGAAGTAATTCTTAAGAACATCAAGAAAATCTATCCTTTCACGGAGGATGAGAAGAAAAAAGATAAAAAGGATGAGTCGGAAGATAAGCCGATGAATCTTCAGATTACGGATAAGGGCGTTGTAGCCGTTCAGGAATTCAATCTGGAAATCGCGGACAGGGAGTTTGTAGTTCTTGTCGGACCTTCCGGATGCGGCAAATCAACGACGCTCAGAATGATCGCGGGACTTGAGGATATCAGCGAAGGCGATCTCTACATCGACGGCGAACGAATGAACGACGTCGCCCCGAAGAACAGAGACATCGCGATGGTATTCCAAAACTACGCGCTGTACCCTCACATGACGGTTTACGAAAACATGGCGTTCTCCCTAAAGATGCAGAAGTTCAGCAAGGAGGAGATAGACAAACACGTTCGTGAAGCGGCGGACATTCTGGACATCACACCGCTCCTCAACAGAAAGCCGAAAGCCCTTTCAGGCGGACAGAGACAGAGAGTCGCCATGGGCAGAGCCTTCGTAAGAGACCCGAAGGTATTCCTCATGGACGAACCGCTCAGCAATCTGGATGCGAAGCTCAGAAACCAGATGCGTGCGGAGATAATCAAGCTGAGAAAGAAGATCGACACGACATTCATCTACGTAACCCACGATCAGGTTGAAGCCATGACTCTCGGTGACAGAATCGTCATCATGAAGGACGGATTCATTCAGCAGATCGGAACGCCGCAGGAAGTGTTCAATAATCCGAAGAACCTCTTCGTCGCCGGATTCATCGGCGTGCCTCAGATGAACTTCTTCCCGGGCAGCAAGCTCAGCTTTGAGGGCGGCAAGTATTTCGTCGAGATACTTGGTGAGAAGTTTGAGCTTCCGGACAAGCTGGCTGCTTCACTTGGAGACGGCGCGGACGTCTGCGGACCTTCTGGGATGCGCGAAGTCGTCGCCGGCGTCAGACCAGTCAACGTCGTAATCAGCGATGACGGCACCGGAATCGACGCGGTAGTCGAAGTCGCCGAGATGATGGGCAGCGAAATGCACCTGCACATGAACGCTTCCGGCACGGAAGTCATCTCAATTGTTCCGACGCTGAACATGGACATCGATGAGATGAGTTCAGGAACAAAGCTGAAGCTGAAACTGCAGACCGAAGCAATGCATCTGTTCGACGCGGAGACAGAAGAGTCGCTGGTGAAAACGGATTAGAATAAGAAATACACATGTAACCTACGCCGCCGCTATCTTATAGCGGCGGCTCTTTTTATATGGTGCGGCTGGTGTACACCAATCGAAAAGTGCGATAGAATACTCATATGACGAAGGAACAGAAAATCGCCCTGGCGGTGGCAACGGGGACTTCGTTCGCGACAGCCTTTTCAGGAAGCGCTACGAACCTG
>JAFRCM010000101.1 GCA_017404365.1 Bacillota bacterium | reverse complement strand
GCGCGAGTTTTGCTGACGTTCCGTGAGCTGCGAATGAGCGCGAATCATTGCCGGCGACGAGGACGTAGCGAAGGTAATATCTGCAGCCCATCCAATAAAAAGAGACTGTCACACTAATTATTTAGTGCAACAGCCCCTTTTTATGTCTCGTATTATTTGATTCGATTTTTATTTATTCACAATATCAAGCACCGCGGCAACAACCTCATCGATACCCATGCCCGTGGTGTCGACTTCAATCGCGTCGTCAGCCTTGCGGAGAGGGTTGAGCTCTCTTGTCATGTCATTGTGGTCACGCTGTTTGATGTCTTCCAGAACTTCCTCATATGTTTGGTTTTCGCCCTTTTCCTGAAGCTCCTTGAATCTTCTGTTGGCACGCTCTTCAGCCGAAGCAGTAAGGAAGATCTTGTACTCAGCGTCTTTAAGGACGTTGGTGCCGATATCCCGGCCATCCATTATCACGCTCTTTCTCTGACCCATTCCGCGCTGGATTTCAACCAGCTTGGTTCTGACAGGCGCGAGCTGTGAGCACTGTGAGGCCAGCATTGAAACCTCAGGCGTTCTTATTAGCGCGTTTACGACTTCGCCGTCGAGTATTACATCCCCACCGACAAAATCTATGTCCGTAGACTCAAGCATCGCGTCAAGCGCTTCGCACTCTTCAAAAGGGATGCCTTTTTTGTCCATCTTGTAACCGACAGCCCTGTACATGGCGCCGGTGTCTATGTAGTCGATATTGAGAGCCTTGGCTACAGCCTTTGCAATGGTGCTTTTGCCTGCGCCGCTCGGCCCGTCAATGGCTATGCGGTATATGTCTTTCATGTTAATCTCCGTCAGTATTGCCTTTGCGGTACTTTAACGGTTCTTCTTGTTGTTGAGAAGGCTCTCGACTTCCTTGACGAAAGTGTTGACGTCAGTGAACTGCCTGTAGACGGAAGCGAAACGGACGTACGCGACTTCGTCGATGTCCTTCAGTTTTTCCATTACGAGTTCGCCGATGAGTTTGCTGTCGACTTCCTTTTCCATGGTGTTGTTGAGACCGCGTTCGATGTCGTCGACGATCTTCTCCATCTCAGCGATGGAAACAGGGCGCTTCTCACATGCACGGATAATGCCGTTGAGGAGCTTGTTCCTGTCGAAGGCCTGACGGCTGCCGTCCTTCTTGATAACCATCAGGATCATTTCTTCGATCTTCTCATAGGTGGTGAATCTTCTGCCGCACTTCTCGCACTCACGTCTTCTTCTGATAGCGCGGCCATCCTCCGTGTGACGGGAATCTATGACCTTGCTGTCTTCATTTTCGCAATAAGGGCACTTCATTGTTCTTCCTCCCGGTGAATAAACACTATTTTTTTCTAACGTTGAGTCGATTTTACTACATGTTGTGGCTTTTGCCAATAGAATAGCTTGATATAGGTTGTGAATAATTGTTAATGTTTTACATTTTAAGGATTTACTGTGATATACTCACCAATATGAAAGATGTAGTTATACTCGCGGCAAGTCCGCGCAGAAGCGGAAATACCAACTGGCTGGTGAGCGAATTTACCAGTGAGCTTGACGCGCTGGAGAAGAGTTTCAGGGTTGTTGACCTGTACGATCTGGACATGAAACCGTGCATAGCGTGCCGGGCGTGTCAGAGAGACTGGGAACGCCCCGCCTGCGCGCTTGGGGATGACGAGCTGTTCGCGGAGATTCTGGATGCAAAGGCAATAGTGCTTGCTACGCCGATATACTCCTGGTACTGCACTGCTCCCGCAAAAGCGTTTCTCGACAGGTGCGTGTACGCCATGAACAAGTACTACGGCGTTCCGGAAAACGATGGAAAAACTGACGCGGACGGTAATCCGCTCAACAGGAGGGGGCCGTCGCTCTGGGAAGGCAGGAAATTCGGACTCATAACTACATGCGGATATCCTCTCGAAAAGGGAGCGGATCTGCTGGAGGAAGGCATAAAGAGATATTGCGCCCACTCAAAGCTTGAGTACGCCGGCGCTTTCAAGGCCCGGCACATGGGCTACGATAAAGAGTTTCAGGATGATGATAAGAAATCAGGCGTGAGGGAATTTGCCCGCCGGATTATGGAGGAATAACATGAACAGGAAAAAGATATTTGCGCTTATCATGACTGTGATCATGGCCATCGGATTATCATTTGCAATCACCGGATGCGGTGAGGAAGAAAGCCAGAATGAAGAACAGGCGGTAGTTGAGGAAGAGGCTGCTGAACCTGAATCAACAAGCCAGGTGGCGGAATCGGTCGAAGAATGCGTCGCTCTGGCGGGAGAGTATCAGGACGAGGTGAGCCAGCGTGCTACAGCTACCGTAATAGTCAATACGGAAGCCCAGAACCTGAACATCACGGTAATGTGGGGATCTTCAGCCTTTGAGACAACCATGTGGACCATGAACGCCACAAAAGAAGGCAACAAGCTGGTATACAGCGACTGCACCCGCACGGAAATGATTGCCTCAGACGATACGGATACTGAAGGTACCGGCAATGATGAGGTCGGAGGAGGAGCCGAAGAAACAGTTGTCTATGAGAACGGATCCGGCAGCTTCGAGATTTCCGACGACGGGAAATTGCTCTGGAACGGAGCGGCTGATGAGGAGTGTCAGAGCTGCGTTTTCGTACCGATTTCCGAATAGAATTTAGCTTAAAGAAGCGACAGCGTATAGAAAACCGCTGAAACAGGAATAATACCTGTTTGAAGAGAGACAATGCCGGGTATCCACGCATTTCTGTGGATACCCGGTTTTACATGTATGAAAGCAAATGGTATAATCCAATTTGCAAAGGAGATGTGAAGATAAATGAAACTTGGTATAGTAGGACTTCCTAATGTAGGCAAAAGCACACTATTCAACGCGATCACAAAGGCAGGAGCTGAGGCGGCCAACTACCCGTTCTGCACAATTGAGCCGAATGTTGGCGTTGTTACTGTCCCTGATGAGCGCGTAACAAAGCTGTCGGAAATATATAATTCGAAGAAGACGATTTACACGACTATTGAGTTTTGCGACATAGCCGGACTCGTCAAAGGCGCAAGCAAAGGCGAAGGCCTGGGCAACAAGTTCCTGGGTCACATCCGCGAGGTTGAGGCAATCGTTCACGTTGTCCGCTGCTTCGAGGATGAGAATGTTGTGCACGTGGACGGGCGCATCGATCCGGCCTCCGATATCGAAACGATCAACATGGAGCTTATACTCGCCGATATGGAGGTGCTAGAGCGCCGTATCGCAAAGGCAACAAAAATGCTTAAGGGCGACAAGTCTCTCCAGAAGGAAATTGATCTTCTGAACAGGATCAATGAGCATCTGGGGGAGGGTAAGGTGGCCAGAATGATGGAACTTGACGAGGATGAGGCTGCATTTGTCAAGAGCCTTGATCTGCTCACATACAAACCGGTTATCTACGCTGCCAACGTTTCGGAGGATGACGCGGCGGATGACGCCGAGGAGAACGAATATGTGAAGGCGGTCCGTGACATAGCTGACGCGGAAGGTTCGCAGGTCGTCATCATAAGCGCTCAGGTTGAAGCTGAGCTGGCCGAGTTGGATGACGAGGAGCGCAATATGTTCCTGGAAGAGATGGGAATCAGCGAGTCCGGTCTGGACAAACTGATCAAGTCATCCTATGCGTTGCTCGACCTGATTTCATTCATCACGACAGGTGAAGATGAAACCAGGGCATGGACCATCAAGCGGGGAACGCTGGCACCTCAGGCCGCTGGCAAGATTCATACCGACTTTGAGAAGGGATTCATCCGAGCTGAAACCATAGCATATGACAAGCTTATGGAGGCCGGCGGAAAGATATCCGCAGCCAAAGAGCACGGATGGCTAAGATCAGAAGGCAAGGAGTATGAAGTGAAGGACGGCGATATCTGCCACTTCCTGTTCAATGTTTAGAAAAAACAGAAACGGCGTCATTTCGACGCCGTTTTTTTATTGCGTTTTTTGAGTGTTACATAACATGACAGACAGATGATTATGATCACGAGGCTCAGTACCTGAGCCTGTTTGAATGGCCCTATCATAAGGCTGTCGGTTCGCAGCGCTTCGACCAGGAACCGCTCACATGAATATAGTATGCCGTACAGCAGAAGGACCTGCCCTTCGAATTTCCTGTGATTATCCACGCATATAAGGATGATGAACAGGATAAAGCACCATATTGATTCATAGAGGAAGGTCGGATGGTATGTCTGACCGTCGATTATAACAGCCCATGGCAAATCTGTTGGACCGCCGTGGGCTTCTACATTGAAGTAGTTTCCCCAGCGCCCGATTGACTGGGCCAGAGCTATTGCGGGTACGCACAGATCCATCAGATTCAGTGGGCGAATCTTCCATATTGCGCACAGAATGGCGCCTGCGGCAAGACCTGCTATGAGTCCGCCGTGAACCGCGAGCCCGCCGCCTCTGATATTCAGGATTTTTGCGATGTCTCCGGCGTAGTAACTCCAGTTAAACAGTACATAGTAAGCTCTCGCTCCTATTATCCCCACCGGTACGCAGATGATTATGAATGTCAGGAGTCTGTCTCTGTCGATGTCATGCTTCGGCGCGCGCCAATAGACTACCAGTGCAGCCAGGACGATTCCCAGAGTAACTGCTATTCCATACCACATTATGTTTACGCCGAAGGGGCTGAATGCTACAGGATCCGGTGTTGGCATTATTTCATCTCCTTTACGCTCATTATAACGATGGAGGCTGTAAATGACAAGTGGAGCAAACACACTCATATATGTAGAAAAGTGGAGTGAAGTGGTTGACAAGGGTAGATAAGTGGATTAAAATGGAGAGGCAAAGAGTAACAGGTGATTTGTGCGCGCAGGAGACACTATGTTCGTAGGAAAATATCAGAATTCAATAGACTCGAAATCGAGACTGATTATTCCTGCCAAGTTCAGAGAAGAACTGGGAGGACGTTGTGTTGTCGCGCAGTCCCTGGATAAGTGTCTCACCATAAGCACCGTTGCGGAGTGGGAGAAATTCCTGGAAGAACTCAAGGCTCTTCCTAGGAGCAATCCTGAAGCCAGAATGATCAGGAGATACTTCAACCAGTCCGCGGCCACATGCGATGTGGATAAGCAGGGAAGAGTCACCATTCCGCAGGAGCTCAAGGAGTATGCGGGAATAACCAAAGAGCTGGTGACCATAGGAAACATCGACAATATCGAAGTATGGAGCAAGGAGAACTGGGAGAAGGATGCCTTTGCCCAGGCCGGTGAGGATCTGACAGCGGCGGATCTGAACGCCAGCGAGATTGCGGAAAAACTCGAGAAGTTCAACTTCTAGCCCGTGAGAGAAAGTCATGAGCATTGAATTCAACCATGTGCCTGTACTGTTTGAGGAGTGCATGGACAATCTGAATATCAGACCTGACGGGATATACGTGGACGGCACCCTGGGAGGAGGCGGACACGCTTTCGGAATCGGGCAGAGACTTTCGGAGAGAGGACTTCTCATCGGAATAGACAGAGATCAGGACGCGCTTGACGCGGCGGCGGAAAAGCTTAAGCCGCTGAAGTGCAGGAAGATACTGGTGCGCAGCACATACGCTGAGATAAAGGATGTGCTGGCAAGAGAAGATGTCCGAAGAGAGCTTGAAAAAAACGGCTCTGAAGGAATCGACGGAGCGCTTCTGGACATCGGGGTTTCATCCTTTCAGCTGGACAATAGCGAACGGGGCTTCTCCTACATGCAGGACGCGCCGTTGGACATGAGGATGAACAGAGACGATTCGCTGACTGCGGCGGATGTGGTCAACGGATACACGAAGAGACAGCTCACTGAAATAATAAGAGATTATGGCGAAGAGCGATGGGCGAGCAGAATAGCGGAGTTCATCACCAAGGCCAGAAGAGATAAAGAAATAGAGACTACATGGCAGCTTGTTGACATCATCAAGGCAGCCATACCGGCGTCGGCCAGAAGAGAAGGGCCGCACCCGGCCAAGAGAACTTTCCAGGCCATAAGGATCGAAGTGAACGGCGAACTTGAACAGCTTGAAAAGGCGGTGGATGAATTCTGTGACGTTCTGAATCCGGGAGGCAGGCTTTGCATAATAACCTTCCATTCACTTGAGGACAGAATAGTCAAGCAGGCGTTCAACAGGAGACTGAACCCTTGCACATGTCCGCCGGAGCTGCCGGTGTGTGTCTGCGGAAAGGTAACGGACGCGGTAAAGGTGACTGGCAAGCCGATCACTGCAGGAGATCAGGAACTGGACAGCAACCCGAGGGCGCGCAGCGCTAAACTGAGAGTCATCGGCAAGAAATAGACGAGGAAGCATCAATGATCGCAGCAGAACAATGGTATGAATACCAGAGACAATATCAGAAATACGGACTGGACATGAGGCCAGAAGAGGACAGCGTTTCCCAGAGGGAGCGGCGCAAGCAGGAAAGAGAAGCTGCCCGCGCCAGGGGGCCTGTTCTCAAGCTCAGCGGCGACCACAGGGTCATGCTCGCGCTGATCGCGGCTGCAGCCATAGTTCTCATGATGGTAGTCGTCATAGTATCATATGGAGCCAAGGTCACTTATGACATCAACACAATCAAGGCCGAGAACGATGTGATCGCTGGTGAAATTGAAGATCTGGATGTAAAGATGCTGAGCTCTAACACAGTCATCTATGTAGAGAGCCAGGCCAAGGAAAAACTCGGGATGAAGAGTCCTGACAACAAGCACTGCGTTTACCTTTCATCGAGCGAAACACCTGAAGAAGGATTCGCCGACATGCTGAAGGCAAAAGCATACAACTGACGATAAAAACACATGGTACCCGGGCGCATGAAGAGGGTAAAGCGTCCGGGATACTTTTTTAACTGGAGAAAGAAAAGCACAGATGCCATCGACAATAAGAAGCAGAAAAAATCTCATACTCGTACTCATAATCGTCTTTGTGCTGCTGCTGGCGGCGGCTATCAGAGTCGGTTACATACAGCTTGTAAAGGGTGAGGAGTACAAGGAAAGAGCTCTCTCACAGCAGACGACGGACATAACCGTTGAAGCGGAGAGAGGAATAATTTACGACCGCAATGGCGAGAAACTCGCTCAGAGTGTAAAGTGCTACGACATATACGTTTATCCTGCTGAAATCGGAAAGTACGACACCAAGAAAGAACGCAAGAAACTTATAAACAGAACAGCAGCTGAGCTGGCGAAAGCTCTCGGCATGGAAAAGAGCGAAGTCAAGGAGCAGATCGACAGGGACAGCGGACAGATCATACTCGCCAAGGGCCTTGTGAGAGAGGACGCGGACAAAGTAAGAGCTCTGAAGCTCGCCGGCGTGACCATTTCGCCGTCGACCAAGAGAGAATATCCTAACGGAACTCTCGCGGCCAATGTCATGGGCATGGTAAATGACGAGAACACAGGCCAGTCGGGTCTTGAACTTGAATACAACAACTACCTGAGCGGAATTTCCGGCAGGATTGTAAACTATACGGACACCAACGGAGACGAGCTCTCATACTCACCTGAGAACGAGAGATACTATGAAGCGGAAAACGGATGCGACATCGAGACGACTATCGATCTCGTAATCCAGAGCTATACGGAATCGGCGATACAGAAAGTCCAGAAGAAGACGAATTCCGACAGAGTATTCGCCGTAGTGATGGATACGCAGACAGGCGAGATTCTGGCAATGGCCCAGACACCGACCTTCGATCCGAACAATCCGTACGTTCCGGCGTCAGAAAGTGCTAAGGCAAAGTTCAAAGCAATGTCGCAGCAGGAGCAGTCGGATTACCTGAGCAAGATGTGGAGAAATCCGATCATATGCGATGTGTACGAACCTGGTTCCGTTTTCAAGCTGCTCACAACGTCGATCGCTCTTGAAGAGGGCGTGGCGACCATGAAGAGCAACTACTACTGCAACGGATACCGCGTTGTCGGCGGAGAGACGATTCACTGCTGGCATGAAGGCGGACACGGCGCGGAAACTCTGACACAGGCTGTCGGAAACTCATGCAACCCTGTAATGATGGGACTGGCGCTCGATACGGGAATAACCAAGTATTATCAGCACCTGGACACATTCGGCATAACGGGGACTACAGGAATCGACTTCCCTGCGGAAGGAACCGCAATACTCCAGGATGAGGAGAGCGCAGGTCCTGTAGGACTGGCTACCATAGGATTCGGACAGGGCGTCGCAGTAACACCGATACAGCTTGTTACGGCAATATCTTCTCTTGGAAACGACGGAAAGCTCATGAAGCCGCATCTCGTCAAGAGCATCACGGACAAGAAGACCGGTGAGGTCACCGAAATCAAACCTGAAGTAGTCAGAAGAACGGTATCCAAGGAAACAGCCAAGGACATGCGCGACATCATGGAATACGTAGTCGCTGAAGGCGGCGGCGGAAGCGCTGCAGTCAAAGGATACAAAGTCGGCGGCAAGACAGGTACGGCAAACAAGGCCGTTAACGGCGGATACAGTGATTACACTTACTCCTCGTGCCTCGGTATGGCTCCGATGTCTGATCCTAAGCTGACGGTCCTCGTCATAGCAGACAGCCCTAAGGGAGTCCACTTCGGAAGCGTAACCGCGGGTCCTGCCGTAAGCGAGATACTGGGTAAGTCGCTGAAATATCTGAACATACCGCCGGATGATGCTGATAACAGCAAGGACAATGAAAAAGTACAGGTTCCTGATGTTGTCGGTCAGTCGGCAGAAGACGCGATAGGAATTCTTGCAGGCGCGGATCTCAAGTACGACATGAATGAGAGCGGCGAGGAAGACTTCGTCGTCGTCAAGCAGTATCCGGCCGCTGGAAGCAGCGTGAAAAAGGGTACCAAGGTATTCCTCTACAGAGAGTAAAACAATAGTGCAAAGGCAATAAAAACGATGAAGAAAACATCTATACAGAAAATAGCGGAAGCCTGCGGCGGCAGACTTGTAAGAGAGGGCAGCAGCGGGTACATAACAGGTATAAAGCATGATTCCAGGGAAGTTCTCCCGGGAGAGATGTTTGTTGCGATAAAGGGTGAGAACCAGGACGGCCACAAATACATCCCACAGGTGGCTGAAAAAGGCTGCGCGGCTGTTCTCGTATCCTGTGAGGACGAGTGTCCGGCTGACGCGGACCTGAGCGTAATCCTCGTGGACGATACAATCGAAGCAATGGGAAAGATAGCGACCTGGTATCTTGACAGCCTTAATATCAGGAGGGCAGCTGTTACAGGAAGCGTAGGCAAGACGTCCACAAGGGACATGATATGGTATGTGCTGAGCGAGAAGTACAACTGCGGAAGAAATCTCAAGAATTACAACAATAACATCGGACTGCCGATTTCCATATTCCAGTTCGATGAGAACACCGAGGCGGCGGTTCTTGAAATGGGAATGGACGCCTTTGGCGAGATAGAATACCTTAGTTCCATAGTAAAGCCTGAGATAGGAGTAATAACGAATATCGGAATAGCCCACATGGAGAAGCTGGGAAGTCGCGAAGGCATATTCAGGGCCAAGATGGAGATAACAAAGAACATCCTCCCTGAGAGCGAAGGCGGAACGCTGGTATTCGCGGGAGATGATGAGTTTCTGACAAAGGAGCGCACCGCCGGAGACTACGGACAGGTCGAGGTAGGAACAGGAGAAAAAGCGGATCTGCGCATATCAAACGTCAGGGACCACGGAATAGAAGGAATCAGCTTTGACGTTGAATATGAAGAGAACGGCAGAAAAGCAAAGACACATGTGGAACTGCCTACAGCCGGCGCCCACAACGCAGCAAACGCAGCAATCGCACTGGCGGTCGGAAGACAGCTGGGCGTGAGCATGGAAGAAGGCGCGAAAGGCCTCAGAAAGACTGAACTCACCGGAAGCAGGCTGAGGAAAATCGAAGGAAAAAACGTCACGATAATCGACGATACATACAACGCCAATCCGTTCTCGATGAAGAGCGCACTGGATGTGCTGGCGGGAAGCGAAGCCGCGCGGCATGTGGCGGTGCTGGGAGACATGTTCGAACTCGGCGCCGACGAAAAGGAACTGCACAGGAGTGTAGGTGAGCACGCCAAGGCGATTGGCATAGACGAACTGATAACCATCGGCAATCTTGCCGAAAACATAGCGGAAGGCGGAAACGGCAGACACTTCAGGGACAAGGAAGCTTTCATCGAAGTGCTGGGTGAGTACATCAGACCGGGAGATCTGGTGCTCGTCAAGGCTTCGCGGGGAATGCATCTGGAAGAGATAGTAGAAAGGCTGAGGACATTATGAACATTCACGCGATACACATCTTCATAGTAATAGCTGCCGCTTTTGTCATTGCGGTTATTCTGACATGGCTTGAGATACCCGTACTCAGAAAAAAGGCCGGGCAGAACATAAGAGAGGAAGGTCTCAAATCCCATTATGCCAAGGCGGGGACCCCTAGCATGGGCGGAATAAGCATCATAATCGCCACATGCATCATGGGTCTCGTAGGGACTCTGGCGTTCGGAGGGACCATAGGAGACGAGCTGCTCATAATTCTGGTATTTGCGGGGTTCGGAATCATCGGATTCGTGGATGACTACAGAAAGGTCATCAAGAAGGAAAATGAAGGACTGACGGCGAAGCAGAAGTTCGCCCTTCAGATGATCATAGCAATCGCGTTCGCGGTGTTCTTCGCCAGATATTCTGCCTTCGGTACGACAGTATTCTTCCCGATTGCCAACGTATTTGTTGACTTCGGAGTATTCTATTACGTGTTTGTTGCCTTTGCGGTACTTGCCATGACGAACGCCGTTAACCTTACGGATGGTCTTGACGGACTGGCGGCCGGAGTAACCACACTCGTGGCGCTGTTCTTCACATACGCGGGCTTCATAGGAGGAGCGTTCTGCAAGTACAGCGCGTTCATAGGCGACGCATCGGAGACATTCTTCTTCGCGGCGCTTGCCGGCGGATGCCTGGGATTCCTGGTGTTCAACAAGAATCCGGCGAAGGTGTTCATGGGAGACACAGGCTCGCTGGCGCTTGGCGGTGGACTTGTTGCCGCCGCAATAGTACTGAAGCTTGAATTGCTGCTTCTGGTAGCGGGACTTGTATATGTTATCGAAGCGCTTTCAGTAGTGCTTCAGGTATCGTACTTCAAACTTACCCACGGCAAGAGAATATTCAAGATGGCGCCGATACATCATCACTTCGAGATGTGCGGCATGAAGGAGACCCAGGTGGTAAAGATGTTCTGGGCGTTCACATTCGTATGCTGCGCAGCGGCGGCGCTTATGATTTAGGAGAATGAGATGAAAGATACTAAAGTACTCGTAATAGGCATGGGAAGATCGGGAATGGCCGCAGCAGGCGCTCTCGTAGAGAAGGGAGCGGCTGTCAGCATACAGGACAGCAAAACTGCGGACAAAATCGATCAGGCCTTTCTTGAGCAGATGAAATCAGCAGGCGTGACAGAGTATCTGGGATGCGTTCCGGAAGACATGTCCGCCTTCGACATGCTGGTTCTGTCTCCGGGAGTTCCGCCAACGCTGGGCTTCATAGAAGACGCAAAGGCAGCCGGTGCCGAGATAATCGGCGAGCTTGAACTGGCGTACAGGCTCTGCAAAGGCAGGTTCGTCGCCATTACGGGAACCAACGGAAAGACAACGACGACTACACTCGTAGGCGAGATATACAAGGCTTCAGGAGCCGACACAATTGTAGGCGGAAACATCGGCAACGCCATAGCTGTAGACGCCATGAACGCGAGAGACGACACAGTGATGGTAACTGAGGTCAGCAGCTTCCAGCTTGAAACGATAAAGGACTTCAGACCTGTAGTGTCCGCGATCCTCAATCTGACGCCTGACCACATGGACAGACACAAGACCATGGAAAACTACGGAAGAGTCAAGGCGCGCATTTTTGAAAACCAGAGTCCGGATCAGTACTGTATATTGAACTGCGACGATCCGGCAAGCTTTGAACTCGCGGAAAGAGAAGGGTGCAAGGCCAGGGTGGTTCCTTTCAGCAGAAAGAAAGAACTGGACTTCGGGGCTTTTGTGAAAGACGGAAGAATCGTAATTAAGAACGAGGCCGGCGATCTCGTTGACATCTGCGGAGAGAATGAACTGCAGATTCCGGGAACACATAATCTCGAAAACGCGCTGGCAGCAGCAGCGATATGTTACTTCGGCGGCATCGACCCTGAGACTATAGGAGAGGCCATGATGGCATTTCCGGGAGTCGCGCACAGAATTGAGCTCTGCTGCGAGAAGAACGGAGTACGCTTCGTAAACGACTCAAAGGGCACCAATACAGACGCTGCGATCAAAGCCATCGAAGCAATGAAGGAAAACATAATCCTCATAGCCGGCGGCTATGACAAAGGCGCTTCTTATGAAGAATTCATCGGAGCCTTCCCGGGCAGAGTGAAGGAACTCATTCTCCTCGGCAAGACCGCTCCTAAGATAAAAGCCGCGGCTGAGGCTGCGGGATTCACGAATATCACCATGGCAGCGGACATGGAGGAATGTGTCGCCGCCGCATGGGAAAAGGCTCAGCCGGGAGACGTGGTGCTCCTGTCACCTGCGTGCGCCAGCTGGGATATGTACGATAACTTCGAGCAGAGAGGAGATCATTTCAGAGAATGCGCTCAGAGACTCTAAACAGAAAAAACAGCATAATAGCGCAGATAAGAGAAGTAGATTTCATGCTGCTTACAGTGACCATAGTGCTTGCGGTGTATGGTCTCATAATGGTGTTCAGCGCCAGTTATTACTTCTCGATCAGTGAGAGCGGTAACCCTTTTTACTACCTGATCCGTGATGGAATATGGGTAGTGCTGGGGCTTGTTCTCATGTGCATCGGATTACTCATTGACTACAGATTCTGGAACAACAAGACGCTTATAATGGGGCTGCTCGGCATATGCCTGCTGCTTCTTATTCTGGTTCTGACGCCTGTCGGAACTACGGCTAATGACGCGTCCAGATGGATAAAGCTTGGGCCTATCTCAATAATGCCGGGCGAAATCGCCAAGATGGGCATGATATTCTTCATCGCCTGGTTCTGCGCTGATAACCCGAGAAAGATACGATCGTTCACACGCGGCATGCTCCCGATACTGGCTGTCGCGGGAGTTTTTGCGCTGCTCATAATCAAGCAGCCGAATCTGTCCACAGCGATAACTCTTGTCGGAATAGTCCTCGCTCTCATGCTGGTGGCGGGGATGAAATGGGGATATGTATTCTTCCTCCTGGGAGTCGGCGCGGTAGGCATCATGGCGCTGATTACAGGCGTCGGAGGATACTGGCAGGAGAGATTCACCACGTTCACGCATCCTTTTGACTACGAAGCCACAAGCGGCTATCAGATAGTGCAGGGCCTGCAGGCTCTGGGCTCCGGAGGGCTGTTCGGCGTAGGTCTTGGCAAGAGCGTTACCAAGAGCCTTTATCTGCCGTATCCGCACAACGACTTCATTCTGGCGATAATAGGCGAAGAAACAGGATTCATAGGAGTTCTGTTCCTTCTGGTGCTCTATACGCTGTTCATATGGCGAGGAGCGAAGATAGCGCTGAACTGCGGAAATGAGTTCGGGCTTCTTGTCGCTTCAGGAACGATTCTCATGGTAGCGATACAGGTGGTCCTGAACCTTCTGGTCGTAACCTCATCAATGCCGGCGACAGGCGTAAATCTGCCGTTCGTAAGCTACGGAGGAAACGCGCTCATGATATTCATGTTCATGGCCGGTGTGATGATGAACATATCGCGGCACATGCCTGACAAGCCACCTGAAGAATATGTAAAAGCATAGGCGAGGGAATTACTTATGAGAGCGATAATGACAGGCGGAGGCACAGGCGGACACATTTATCCGGCCATTGCCATAGCAGATGAAATAAAAAGAAGATATCCGGATGCGGAAATTCTCTTCGTAGGAGCGGAAAGAGGACTGGAAAAGACTCTTGTGCCGAAGAGGGGCTACGAAATACGCCTGATAACAGTTGAGGGCTTCGACAGGAAGAACCTCGTCAGAAACGTGGGTGTCATCCGCAAGCTCATGAAGGGAAGGGCAGAAGCCTCAAGAATAATAAAAGCCTTCAGGCCTGATTTTGTAGTAGGCACAGGCGGATACGCAAGCGCGCCTACAGTGAAGGCTGCCCAGAAAGCGAAAATCCCGACATTTGTGCACGAACAGAACGCCTATCCCGGAGTAACCAACAAGCTCCTGGAAAAGGACGTCAGGAATGTATTTCTCGGATTTGGCAGAGCCGCGGAATACTTCAAGGATCAGAGTAAAATCGTAGTATCAGGCAATCCCGTAAGAGACGAATTCAGAAACAAGGACAGGGCGGAAGCGAGAAAGGCGCTGGGATTCAGCGAGGACAGCTTCGTTGTTCTTGCCTTTGGAGGAAGTCAGGGAGCGGGACGTATCAACAAGGCCATGGTAAGCGCCATAAAGAAGCTCAGCGGAAGGGACGATATTAACATCGTGCTGGGAGCCGGCAGCTACTACTACAAAGCGATAAAAGAATCCTTCACCGAGGAGGGATTTGAGCCTGGTGACAACATCAGGATCATAGAGTATATCGATGACATGGCAGCGTATCTTGCCGCCGCAGATCTGGTCGTAAGCAGGAGCGGAGCTCTGACAGTGGCTGAGACGACAGTCAGCGGAAGACCGGCAATATTCATTCCGTCCCCGATGGTTACAGGAAACCACCAGTACTATAACGCGCTGGCTGTCGCCGAATCGGGCGGAGCAATCATCATTGAGGAGAAAAATCTCGATGATGACAAACTGACAGACGAGATACTCAGGCTTAAAGATGACCCTGAAACACTGCATCGCATGGCAGAAGCAAGCCGCAGGTGCGGACCGGACAGGGCCACTGAGATAATATGTGACAAGATTCTGGAGGAGATTAAGATTGACTGAGCACACTGAAACTGTTCAGAATCCGGAACAGGTGCACAAACCCAAAAGAAAGCACCGGAAGAAAAACTACATACTGCGTATTGTAATTGTGCTGGCTATCATAGTCGCCGCTGTTTTTTGCGCCCATCTGGACTACTTCAATGTCGACGGAATAGCTGTTGTAGGCAATGAGAATATTTCGGATGAGGAGATAATCAAGCAGTCGGGAATTGAGACGGGAGGCAGCGTTTTTGACATTCACCCGTTCATTGTTCAGCACAGAATCAAGAAGAATCTGTACATAGATGATGTCAATGTCAACAGAAAACTGCCTGACAAAGTTGAAATCATCGTCAAGGAACGGAGCCTGTTGGCGCAGTTCAGCATGGACGGCAAGTTCGTGATAACGGATTCTGAAGGCATGGTGCTTGATATAAGCAAGGAAGCGCAAAAGGCAACGCTTATCGAAGGTGTAACGGTAACCGATGCCGAGAAGAAGGAAACCATAAAAATCAAAGAGTCCAACGGGCTCGAGAAGACACTGGACCTTCTCATCGCGATGGATGAAAGCGACCTGTACTTCAAGAAGATCGTTTTCAGCGGTGCGAAGACTGAAGCGTACGTTTACGATGAGCTTAAATGCTCCGGCAGATACGACGATTTAATGTCGGCAATAAGCTCCGGAACACTCAAAAAAGTCATCTACGACCTCTATCAGAAAGGCACTGAAGAGGGCACTGTAAATGTGTACAGTAATGATTATTGTTTCTTTACGCCAAAATAAAACTGTGTTATACTTTCGTCAGATATAACTACATTAATTGGAGGTACCCTCGATGCTACAATTTGAAATGAATGACAATACATTACAGGAGATAAAGGTAATCGGTGTAGGAGGCGGTGGCTGTAATGCTATCAACAGGATGATAGAGTCCGGAATGAAGGGCGTTACGTTCATCGCAGTAAACACAGATAAACAGGCTCTCCAGAAAAACAGAGCTGAGACCAAGATACAGATCGGTGAAAAACTGACAAAGGGACTCGGCGCAGGCGGAAATCCTGAAGTCGGTCAGAAATCGGCTGAGGAAAACCTGGAAGATCTGGAGAAGTTCGTCACTGGAGCTGACATGGTGTTCATCACATGCGGCATGGGCGGCGGAACAGGTACCGGAGCAGCTCCGATCATCGCCAAGATAGCCAAGGACATGGGAATCCTGACAGTCGGCGTTGTAACAAAGCCTTTCAGATTCGAGGGAAAGAAGAGAGGCGAACACGCTGAACTGGGAATCAAATTCCTCAAGAAATACGTGGACTCCCTTGTAGTTATCCCTAATGACAAGCTGCTCGAAACAGTTGAGGAGCAGACATCACTTCTGGATGCCTTTGCAATGGCGGACGATGTACTGAAGCTGGGCGTACAGTCCATATCGGACATCATCGTAGACGATGCTCTGATCAATCTGGACTTCGCGGATGTTACGACCATCATGAAGGACAGAGGCGTTGTACACATGGGCGTAGGCCACGGCGTTGGCGAGAACAAGCTGGACGATGCTGTAAAGGGCGCTGTGAACAGCCCGCTGCTTGAGACTGAAATCAGCGGAGCCAAGGCAGTCCTCATCAACATCACAGGCGGCATGAACCTGACTATGCTGGATGTTGACAAAGTCGCTTCCCAGATCGATGAAGAGGCTGATCCGAACGCGATCATCATACTCGGAACATCCATCAAGGAAGAGATGCAGGACGAGATTGCAGTAACAGTAATAGCTGCTGGATTCGAGGGCAACAGAGAAGCAGCCAGACCTGCTGCAGAGAAAGCAGAAGAACCGCCTAAACCGCTTGAAGGCGCAGAACCGCCGGTAAGAAGTACAATAGATTTCGACGTTGAAGGAATTGCCATTCCGGACTTCCTGAAGAAACAGTAAAAAAATCAGTTGGTAGCCGGTCCAGCGCCGGCTACTGATTTTTTATGAGACGGCCGGAATCTTCTGATGAAAACTATTAAATCAAAAGACAACCCTGCGTACAGGGATGCGCTCAGACTTCTGAGAAAGAAATACAGAGATCAGACAGGCATGTTCCTTATAGAAGGACCAAGGCCTGTTATGGATGCCGTCAGTGCGGGAAATCGCATAGAGACAGTGTTCATCAGAGAGAGCGCGGCAGACAGTCCCGGAATCCGCGGGTTTGTTGAGTTATGCGCAGACGAAGCAAAGAGCATAAGGCTGTCGCTTCTGGCAGACGGGCTCTTTGACAGGCTATCGGATACTGAAAACTCCCAGGGCGTTGTGGCGGTGGCCGTCAAGCCGGATCCGCGTCTCAAAACGCCGCTTGTCATACTGGACAGGCTGCAGGATCCGGGGAACATTGGAACCATAATCAGAACAGCTGAGGCGGCAGGCTTCGGCGCTCTGATAGCCATAAAAGGAACAGGAGACATATACTCACCAAAGACAGCCAGAGCAGCGGCAGGTTCACTGCTCCGAGTTGATGTTTTTGAAGGAATGAGCGCCGCGGAAGCCATCGGGCTCTGCAAAGAGCGCGGCATAAGGATAATCGCAAGCGACCTTGAGGGGTCGGTGGAGTACACCGAAGCCGACATGACGGGGGACATTGCTCTCGTCATAGGAAATGAGGGGAGCGGAATAAGCGATGAATTCAGAACAGCGGCGGACACACTTGTGAGAATCCCCATGGAGGGTGAAATAGAATCATTGAACGCGGCAGCGGCGGCGGGCATACTCATGTATGAGGCTGTGCGCCAGAGACGCGCCGCAGGAAAGGTAAAGTAATGCAGGATCAGTTAAACAGAATTTTAGAAGAAGCGAAGACCCAGCTTGAAAAGGCACAGGACAGGGCACAGACAGAAGAAGTCAGGGTAAAACTTCTGGGCAAGAAGGGAGAACTGACGCAGATACTGAGAGGCATGGGAAAACTCAGTCCTGAGGACAGAAAGACCACCGGACAGATGGCAAATTCTGTTAGAGGAAAAATTGAGGCCATGCTCGAGGAAAAGTTCGACGCTGTGGAAGCGGCGGCCAAATCCGCGCGCTTCAGAGCTGAGAGAATCGATGTTACAGAGCCAGGCATAAGGCCTAAGCTCGGCGTCAAGCATCCTCTGACGATTACCATGGAGGAGATATCAAAAGTCTTCATGAACATGGGCTTTTCAATCGTAGAGGGTCCGGAGGTAGAGACCGTATTCAACAACTTTGACGCTCTCAACGCCAGCCCGGACCACCCGGCAAGAGACATGACAGATACATTCTACATTACGGAGGATGTTCTGCTCAGAACACAGACTTCGCCGGTACAGGTAAGAACACTTCTGAAGCAGAAGCCTCCGATCAAGGTTATCTCACCGGGCAGATGCTTCAGATGCGATACACCGGACGCAACCCATTCGCCTATGTTCCACCAGATCGAAGGATTGGTAGTTGATGAAGGCATAACCATGGCCGACCTCAAGGGCACTCTGGACAGATTCGCCAAGCAGCTGTTCGGACCTGAGACAAAGACCAAGTTCAGACCTCATCACTTCCCGTTCACTGAACCGAGCGCTGAAGTGGACGTATCATGCTTCAAGTGCGGAGGCAAAGGCTGCAGAGTCTGCAAGGGTTCCGGATGGATTGAAATACTCGGATGCGGCATGGTTCACCCGAACGTACTGAAGGTTGGAGGACTCGATACGGAGAAATATACGGGTTTTGCCTTCGGACTCGGCGTTGAAAGAGTAGCTATGCTGAAATACGGAGTTGATGACATAAGACTGTTTTATGAAAACGACATGAGATTCATCGAACAGTTCAAATAGGCAAGGAGAAAGAAATGTTAGTACCAGTTGAATGGATAAATGACTATATAGACCTGAGCGACGTTGACGTCGACGAGTTCTGCGACAGAATGATAATGTCCGGATCGAACCTGGAGACGTGCGACTGGTTCTGCGACGATGTCAGAAACGTCGTTGTGGGAAGGATAGACAAGATTGAACCGCATCCTAAGGCTGACAAGCTTGTCATCTGCAGGATAGACGTAGGCGGTTTTGAAGCTGATGGAAAAGACGAGAATGGTCTTCTGCAGATCGTTACGGGAGCGCCTAACGTGTTTGAGGGCGCGTATGTGCCTGTAGCGCTTTCTGGAAGCCACATCCCGGGACCGCTTCACGGACAGCCTAAGCAGGAAGGCGGAGTGGACATAGAAAAGGGAGAGCTTAGAGGCGTAGTCTCATATGGAATGCTCTGCTCATGCGGCGAGCTGGGCTTTGAGGACAAAGTAGTTCCAATCGCCCACAGGGAAGGAATATGGATTCTGGACCCTGAAGTATATGACGGCATAGAGGATAAGGTCGGACAGGACTTTGTGGAAGCCCTTGAGCTGAAGCAGGCTGTTGTTGACTTTGAAATAACTCCTAACAGACCTGACTGCCTGGCACAGGTGGGAATGGCCAGGGAAGCCGCGGCGACTTTCGGAAAGTCATTCAGCTATCCGGATACGGCGATACAGAATGAGAACGGCGACGGAGCGTCAGAAGACTACGT
>JAFRCM010000100.1 GCA_017404365.1 Bacillota bacterium | reverse complement strand
CTTCATCTGAGCGTCGAACATTCTGGCTCCCCATCTTGCGGCAGGAACTGTATATCCTGTGGAGGACATGTTCTCAGCACCGCCTGCAACGATGATCTCAGCGTCTCCGGCCTTGATGATCTGTGCAGCCAGTTCAACTGCTCTCAGACCAGAACCGCAGACTTTATTAATGGTGAAGCAAGGAACCTCAACAGGAAGCCCTGCGTCGAGCATCATCTGTCTCGCAACATTCTGTCCGAGGCCGCCCTGGAGTACGCATCCCATGATGACTTCATCTACCTGATCCTTCTCAACGCCCGCTCTCTTCAGAGCCTCTTCGATACATACAGCGCCGAGCTGTCTTGTCGGAACATTCTTCAGAGTTCCACCGAACTTGCCGATTGCTGTTCTTGCAGCACCTACGATTACAACATCTCTCATTCTTTAGTTTCCTCCTTAATAATATACTGATTCTGGGTATATCTTTTGAGTTTGTTAATATTTTAACGGTGAGTCCGATAAAATCAATTTAATTTGTTCGCACTGTTATAATACCATAGTTTCAAGGGTTGTCAATGGTTTTAGCGCAAATTCTGTTAATTTTTTAACAGAATTTCTGATAGGCATTCTAAAAATGTCCTATGTACTTCTCCAGAAGACGGCACGGTCTGTATGAAAGCTTCGCCTTTCTGAGGTTCGGTATGCCCATGTCCTCTTCTCTGTTTATGTACTTGGCCCAGCCGGCAACATGCTTGCAGAACTCGTTGTTTATGGCCTGATACAGTCCCCTGTACTCGACATTAGCCTTCTCAACATGCTCTGTAATCATCTTCGTTCCCAACCGTCCGCCGACGGCGACAGCCTCTATCTTGCCGCCTATGCGTATGGCTCCCGCCTCATAGCCTACCGCTTCAAGGTTTCTGAACACATCATCCATGGCCTCCTCCTCCATCTTGAGAAGTTCCATCTCATGGGCAGGAATGTCCTTGCGGCGGTTGAACTCATCGATGAACTGCATGGCCTCGTCAGCCATATCAGATGTCATTCTAACATATTCATATTCATATGTCTTCTTAAAATAGTTAAGGTGGTTCTTTTTCTTGTGGTAATCCCTTCCCGCCAAATCTATCAGATCTTTTGTCAGATAAATGTAGTCGTAGTTCGGACGGTCGTCTTCCCATTTAAGTTCAGGTACGGCCTCCTTTATTATCTCCAGGATGTGGAACGGAACCAGCCTGAGGCTGAACGGGTGGCCTTTGCTCTCAAAGAAGTCACGCGCTTCGTAAATAGTAGCGCGCAGTGACTCATTATCGTACGATCCCGTCTTTGTAAGCGGCGGGAACATGAAAGGAAGCTCTATCCCCTGTTCCAGCTCCAGATGGCTGACGCCGCTCATGCACATGTAGTCGCCCATCATCGTCCAGCTGAACTGATTGATGTCGCGCCACATGTAAAGAGCGCTGTAAGAGAGCCCGGAGGTCTTGTACTCGAATCCGTTCAGGTACTCCTCCAACACATCTCTGTTTTCTAAAGTGATTCTGTTGTCGAATAAGAACATAAGCCCCTGCCCCCGTTTCCGTGTTACTTCACGATTTTAGATATCTCTCTGAATCCTTCCGCCTTTGAATCTTTAAGAAGCTCGTAGAGTATCGATTCATAAGTTGTCATTACTGCCCCGGCCTTCTCCATCCTTTCCGCAGCCCACAGGAAGTCGTTCTGACTTCTCGATGAAATGCAATCTACCGGTACATACACGTTGTACCCTTCTTCAAGCAACTGCTCGACAGTCTGCTGAACGCATATGTGAGCTTCGATTCCGCAGACGATGATGTTCTTCTTTGCTTCTATCTCCAGCTGGTTTATGAAATCCACGTGGCTCATGCAGCTGAATGTAGTCTTGTCGATTGGCTCAAATTCGCCTATGGCTTCAGCCACCTCAGGAATCGTCTCACCGATGCCCTTTGTGTACTGCTGGGTAACGATGTGCGGAATGTCGAGAACCTTAAGGCCCTTCGCCAGTCTGCATGTCTTGTCCACCATCTCCTCCTTGTGGTTCATAGCAGGCACCAGTTTTTCCTGAAAATCAATAAAAACCGCCAGTGTGTCTTCTCTGTTCATTGTCATTTTCCTATCCTCCAGTCTTCCAGCATTTTGCCGGCATTATATGCTGTCATGTCTTTTTGAATCGGCGAGATTGATGCGTATCCGTTCTCCAGAGCTATAACATCCAAATGGTTATCGTCACTTTCATAGAGCACCGGATCCCCGCCGTACTCGAAGGTTGTAACTTCACCCTCTGTCTTCATCTGTACGTCGTTCAGGTATTCTCTCTCGCCCAGAACCGTATTGCATGTTCCTTTTATCTCATCTGCCGGAAGGTCCGGCGTATTGATGTTGATCATCACGCGGCTGTCCCATTCGCCCCCGGTCTTGTTTATCAGATCGACTGCCAGGTCACACGCGTAATCAAAGTGAGTTGCCTGATGGCTGTCCACCGAAACGGCCGCCGAAGGAACGCCCTGTATTGAGCCCTCGAGCGCCGCGCCGACAGTCCCTGAGTATACGGTGTCCGTTCCGACGTTAGAGCCGTGATTTATGCCCGCGAAGACAACATCTACATCGATGCCTTTCAGCCTGAGCATCTTCAGGCCAACCGCAACGCAGTCGGCAGGAGTTCCATCTAATGCAAAGGCCTCCTTGGCGCCTTCAAAAGGCACCTGCCATACACTTATGGGACTTCTCAGGGTTATTGCGTGGCTCGCCGCGCTTCTCTGCCCATCGGGCGCAAACACATAAACATCCGCCCTGACTATCTCAGTCAGTGCTTTCACCAGTTCACGCATCCCGCGCGCATCTATCCCATCATCATTTGCAACAAGTATGTTCAATTCGTAATCCTCTCTGCAGCTGGGTTGGCTTTACCAGAAGCCGCCACCTCCGCCGCCGCCTCCGCCGCCGGAAAAACCTCCTCCACCGGAGAAGCCGCCACCGCCGCCTCCGGTGAACCAGCCGCCTCCCGTATCGCTTCCGCTGAAGGCGTCTGAAGGAAGCTGCGAACGAACAGATGTCGCGACGACACTCGTCATGTGCCCCATTGAATCTCCCATGTGGAATATAGGTATGTATGTTCCTGCGGTGTTATAGGTCCGATACCAGTCAGGTATTGGAATGTGTATATTCTCAAACTTCTTGATCCACTTGTCCGTAAGACCCATTACATAGGCGTACGGCAGGATGCTGAAGAAGTACTCAGGGTCCTCCTCGACAAGAGCCTCTATCCTGTCTACCTCGGCCGTCCGGATGAAATTCCTCAGTCCGAGAATCTGGCCCATGTACTTAAACGCAGTGTCTGAAATCCTATCACAGTAGACATTGAAGAACTGGCAGACCGCGAAGCAAATGAAGTAGAGCCCGCCGGTAATGGCGCTGCCGAAGGCGCTGCCTATTCCCACCGCAGTGAACAGCAGACATGCCGCGTCAATTGCCCACAGTATGATCCTGTATACTCTTGATCCGGTCTTCTTGCCTGAGAGCCTCTTCTTGTAGCTCTTTCTGAGCCGGCCGGTCAGCCAAGCGGCCAGGACTGCGGTCAGCAGCGTTCCGAAAATGTAACCTTCCGCGCGCACCATGTATGCCACTCCGGCGCACGGAACAGCTATGGCGAGGATATACAGAACGATCCCGCCCAGCCTCTGGATAATGCTTGTAGAAACCGGCGTGATGTCACCGTAGTCATCTTCTACGGTAGTACACGCGTCGCGGTAGGCGTATGCGAAATCTTCGCCCAGATCTTTTGTGCTGACAGCATCGGACTCTGCAAACAGCCCATCGAACAGTTGTCTTGCGAACAGCTTCTCGCTGTCGTCTATTTCCTTCAGTTTGGCAAAAACAAACTCTCTCTTCGCTACTTCCTCAATCTTCATGTATCCCTTCTGAGCGAAGTACACGAACATTGAAACCATGTCTTTCTTGTCAAGAACGCCGTCTATTATAAGGCCTATCTCTGCCGGAGTAACGCCTTCCGGCGGACGGAACTCAACTGTCTCTACTATGTGCTGTCTCCTGCCGAATTTCGCCCAAAGCAGTCCGAAGAGCAGTGCCACGGCGGCAGGTATTCCTGTTGACGCTGTTTTTATTCCCTGGTAATCCTCCTGGCCAACCCAGTATCCTTCAGGCATCCTCGTCAGCACCGTAATACCTACGCCTTCGTCCAGGTTTTCAGCATTAATGCTGATAGTCCTGCTGTCCGGCATTTCCCAGGAGTCCAGGGTGTCGTCATACTGAACGCCGTACTTT
The DNA here is from genome assembly GCA_017404365.1 of Bacillota bacterium. Classification (GTDB taxonomy): domain Bacteria; phylum Bacillota; class Clostridia; order Peptostreptococcales; family Anaerovoracaceae; genus Lentihominibacter. The sequence continues at coordinate 3,532 of JAFRCM010000100.1, read as the reverse complement.
CCGACATACACTGTCGTCCAGTCCTTTTCAACCGGCTTCGGCATGTGAATGGTGATCTCAGACGAATCTATCGGCGTCCGCCAGTCTGTCGGCAGCACGTCGATGTACATGTAGTCCCCTGTTGTATCGCGGTCATCCCTGAAGGTTATTTTATATCCGTACTTGAACTCGTGCTCTCCGAATATATAACTCGATCCGGAGCCCATCTGCAGAATATAGTTTCCATCTTCCTCATAAATTTCAACCGGATCAGTCGAGCACCAGCCCGAATCCACTCTCTCGTCTATCCCGTCAAATGACGTCGGAACATATCTGTAAATCCCGTGGCCTTCAGTATTGAAGACGGTTCCCACGGTTTCAGTGAATTCGTAGCTGTTGTTCTCGTTGACCTGGACATCTACATTGAAGTATTCAGTTACTCTGGTCGGAACAGAAGACCCGTCGTCAGCAAAAACAACCACAGGCGCAGCCAGGGTCATTGCCAGAGTCAGCGCTATTCCGAGAATCACTGCAGGAAGCCTGCTTTTGAATCCCTTCATATCGTTTACCTGTTTAAAGAATTATTATGTCAGATAGGATATTATATCACAAAACAGGGCCGGCCTCTACCAGGAGCCGCCGCCCCCGCCGCCTCCGCCGCCTCCGCCGGAGAAGGAACCTCCCCCGCTTCCGCTGCTTGACGGCGATGAAGTCATGCTGGACGATATGCTCTTCATCATGGAATCCATTGAATTCAGGAATGACATGGATGTTACAGGATCGCCTCCGGCATAGATGTTTCCCTCATACCATTCTGGTGGCTTTGTGGCCAGAGACGCGAAGTTCTTCGCATATACAGTAGTTACGCCCAGCGAATAGGCAAAAGCAAGATTTTTATAGAAGTATTCCGGATCCTCTTCCGCGAGCGCTTCCATTCTGTCTTTTTCGGCAATTTCAAGGAAGTCCTTGTATCCTCTGATTTTGCCGAGAACCGAAGCGTACCAATCGGTCTTTCTCTCGCAGAGAGCCGACATTATGAACAGAACAAAACTCGTTCCGACTCCGATGATGAAAGGAACAAATTTGACCCCCGGAGCTATTCCTAAGATAAAACTCACAATTACGCCGAGAAGTATGCACACTATGAACCCAATAATGCCGAGACCGTGACGCCCTTCCTGTATCATCTTGCCAATTCCGCCGAATCCGATGATGAAAAGCACTGTAGTTATGGTTCCGGCGTAGAGAATTCCCATAATGGCATCCTCTCCGCCCAGGCTAAGCGGCATGCTTCCGTTGAACAGACACATCGCCATCAGTATAATCAGGCCGACAATCGCCCCGGCTTTCATCATGCGGGCGTATTTTGCCGCCTTTGGATCATACAACTTTCCTTTGTATCTGTTCTCCACGAGCTTCTTGACAGCGTTTACCGTCTTATAGAATTTATCCTTAAGCTGATCAATGGTTACTGAATCCCCGTCCTTGAACAGACCTTTCAGGAACTCGCTCTCGCCTATGACGCTGTCATCATACTCGCGCAGCTTTGTAATTTCATATGTTTCCTTGGTCTTATTCTTTTTTCTGCCGACCGGAACTTCAACCTCAGCTATCTTGAGATAACCTCTGTCAGCCAGACTGAGGAGAGCGCTTATCACGTGGGTTCCTGTTATCGACCCCTCTGCCAGATATCCGACTTCCGGCGCGCTCAGTTTTTCAGGCGGGTAGAATTCCTCCGTCTCCACCACATGAGGATCCCTGCCGTACTTTCTCCAGAGCACAAACCCCGCGGCCGCGAGTATGATCATGAGACCTGATACTATGTACAGCAGGTACAGAAATAGGTTTCCGGACCTGGCCTGACGTGTAAAGTATCCTTCAGGAAGCACTGCCCTGATTGTCAGCCCGCCCAGAACGAAGCTTGATGTTTCGCCTCTGAGTTCAGTATCTGAAACAACTTCAAAGGGCACGCGTTCGTCTCTTCCCGTTTTTATGCCTACATTGTTCATGTCAATGGCCTTCGGGAACTTTACATCAAAAGAAACGTGATCTATTGACTGGGCTTCCCATGACGTTCCGATGAGGTTGTAGTAAACCTCGTCCGCCCCCTTAAAGTGATCGCCCTTCGTATCATAGGTGTAACGCATTTTGTAGACTGTATCGGTCTTGGCGTACCTGTCCGGATCGCCTATGCGTGCGCTGAAAGAACCCATACTACTTTCATCAGTCCAGCTGTCGCCGCTGAGCATGGTAAAATCCCTCACCTTGGCGTAGTATGCAGAGGTTTGTCCGTCCCTGTCCAGCGTCGTTCCGAGAGGAATGGTTCTGTAAATACCGTGGCTCGGCGAAGTGAAGTGGACACTTATTGTCTCAGTGATTTCATAGGTGTCATCTTCGTTGATTACGACCTGTACGTCATAATCCGTGATATAAAAATTGCTCGCCGCTCTGGCCGGTTGCGGCCAAAAGCAGAAAGCTGTAATAAAAACAAATATCAAAAGGAGAGACGCAATTCTTCCGGCTGCTTTTGCTCTTTTCATAGTCATATTTAAATGCCTTTCGACAACATATCTATAATTTCTTTGTCAGTGTCAGAATGTTTTTTCCGCCTTTATATTCATATTCAACTCCGTCCATGGTCTTCTTTACCATGAATAATCCAAGCCCGCCGATCGCCCTGTCCTCAGCGGAAAGAGTAACATCAGGATCCTTTACGGTAAGCGGATCATAAGGGCGTCCGCTGTCTGTAAATGTAATCCTTACTTTGCTGCCTTCATCTGCCCCTTCAACGCGGATGGCCGCATCGCCTTCGCCTTCAAGGTACGCGTATTTGGCGATGTTTGTGAATATCTCCTCGACGGCCACGCAAATCTGGATCCGTGTTTTGATCGGGCACTCAAGCTCATCAAGTTTCGATTCAATAAAACCGATGACTTCATCCAGGTTTTTCACATTTGCCTTAACTACGATCTCGTCCTTCGAAAAGAACAGACTGTCGGTTCTGTCGAGAAGCTCAAGAAGCTCTTTTGTCCAAAGATCGATTTCCGCTCTTCCGTCTTCAGTTTCAAGGCCCTTCCTTCTTATGGATCTGCGAATCATTCGCGTGTATCCGGTGATTCTCGCCTTGTCTTCAATCAGGCGAACAGTCTCCTCGTCATCAGTTTCGAGGTACGCGCGCAGAACCTTGTTCCAGAAGGTTAGCGAAGTTTCGCGATCGAACCCCTGAAATTCTTTAACTTTTTCATGGTCATACTCTGAATAACCGAGAAACGCATTATACATGGATGCCAGTTCAAAAACAGGATGGCCAACCGCCAGAGTATCCATGTCGATCAGGATGACTTCGTCATCTGTCAGCTCCAGATTCTTCGTGTGGTAGTCCCCGTGGATCATGTGGTCATCGTGAGGAATTTCGTCCACCATGTCCAGCAGTTTCTGAGCTGCTGCCTCCGGCAGATAGTCCTTCATGAAATCAACCCATTTGAGGGCTCTTTCCTTCATGTCCGGCAAATCACCTTCAGGAACAACAGTGCCGTGTATCTTTTTCAGCATG
>JAFRCM010000099.1 GCA_017404365.1 Bacillota bacterium | reverse complement strand
TACTTGATGCCATACTATTCTCTCCTACATTGATGTCGCCGCCTTGATCGCACCCAGACAGTGGATTCTAACGACACGGTTTCTGTCGTTTTCTGCTATTTGCCGCAACTGTTCCAAATATGGTCTTACGAACTCAGGCCTGCGTTTTCCGAGAACACGGAAGATCTCCGGTGCTTCCATTCTTACTTTATCATTCGAGTCATGCAGCAATTCTGCAAATACCGGCATTTGATACTCGTAGATGTCCGGTGTATTCGTGGCTATGTTTTCTGACGCCCATATGAAACTCAATCTGACCTTCGCCTCCTCATCAGAGGCAAAACGGAACAGGCCTGTCCAGTACGGCTCGATAAAAGAATACTCACCCCGTCCGATTCTTCCAATAGCATTCACAGCGCGTTCTCTCAAAAGCGGCTCTGGGCTGTCGAGGAATGAGGCAATTGTCGGAACTATGTCCTGCACTTGGCGAGGATATGCAAGCCCCATCTCACCAAGCAGCCAGAGTGCTTTGGCCTGAATCTTCACAGATTCATGGTCAAGAAGAGAAGCTACATACGGAATGCTATCCTCCCACTTGTCCTTGTCATCTGTCAGTATTCCAAGATTTTTGTAAAGCTCTGATTCAGTCAATCTTTCATCTCCATATTGTTCGGTTTTCTGCCCTGACATCTAAATAGCCGTCTCAACCCCTGACATCTAAACAGCCCACTCAACCCTACCATTTCTGACATCTAAATGGCGCACTCAACCCCCGACATCTAAATGGCCTACTCAACCCTCCGGCAAAATGACCTGTAGACAAGTTCCCGTCAAGTGTTTTTTGAGCTTCCTGAGTGGCCGATTCGATAGGCGCTAATTCCACAAACCGCTTGTTTTCAAGCCTTTCAGCGCCTCTTATGTGTTTGTTTTAGACATCAATACCACGCACTCCACATGCTTCGTGAACGGAAAGTTGTCGAATGGTTTCACCGATTCAACGCGGTATCCGTAGTACTGGAAGTAATAGAGGTTCTCCGCCAGCGACTTAGGGTTGCAGCTGATGTAGACGATCTGGTCGACGCCGTATCCTATTATCTTGTCCAGCGCGTCATTCTTTATTCCCACGCGCGGCGGATCGACGACTATGACGTCAGGTTTATCGCTGATTGAATCAAGCACCTTGAAGCAGTCCCCGGCTATGAATCTGCAGTTATCCAGACCGTTCAGCTCCGCAGTCTGGCGGGCGACCTCAACGGCTTCCTCGACGATTTCCACGCCGAGGGCTGTTCTGGCCTTCTGGGCGAGAACCTGTGTTATGGTTCCCGTTCCGCAGTATAAATCAAAGGCATCCTTGCCCTCGAAATCATCTATCAGCGACAGAGCGTATGAATAGAGATTCTCCACCGCTTCAACATTCGTCTGGAAGAACGAAAAGGCGCTGACCCTGAACTTCAGACCCATTATCTCTTCGTTGTAGTAATCGCGCCCCGCAAGGATCCGCAGCTCGTCGCAGTAAACGGCGTCCGCAAGTCTGTCGTTTATTGTGCGCAAAACGCCGACGATCCGGTTTTCCAGCTCTAGCCCCATGATCATCTTGGCATAGCCCGCTTCGTCGAATGTCTCTGTAGATTCGCAGGCGGGATTAACATCGACGGGACCGTCTGCCTTTGCATTGCCGTCGGAGGCGGTTACGATGTTAACCAGCAGCTCACCGGTATGTATTCCCCTGCGGATTATGAGGTGACGCATGAGTCCCGTGTGACGCTTTTTGTGATAGTGGCTGTAGCCTTTGCTCTCCACGAAATCGAGAGTCGCCCGCAATACTGTATTGAAATCCTCGTGCACGAGCTGGCACTGGTCCACCGTGATGATCGACATGAAACGGCCGCGCGGATGCATGCCGAGAGTCGTCGGACCATCCTTGACCATGTCGCCGAATGTGTACTCCATCTTGTTCCGATAGGCGTATATTGAAGGCGCCGGCTGAATCGGCAGGAGCTCACCGTATTTTATCGACTTTGCGTCGAGCAGTTCACGTACCTCCGCAGCCTTTATTTCCAGCTGCTCTTCATAAGGCACGCCCTGGTATCTGCATCCGCCGCAGAGCTCCCAGTCGCGGCAGATTTCGCGACCGCTGCAAACCGCCTTAGAATTCTCCGTAAGCATCAAAAAACTCCTTCTTGTATTCGCTGAATCTTCCTTCATCGATCGAATGTCTGATGTTCTCCATGGTCTTGATGAGGAAGTGAAGATTGTGCGTCGACATCAGCATCGCGGAGAGAATCTCATCCGCCTTGAAGAGATGTCTCAGATAAGCTCTGCTGTAGTTTCTGCAGACGTAGCAGTCGCAGTTAGGATCGAGCGGCGTGTAATCGCGCTCATATTTTTTGTTCTTTATGTTCACACGTCCCTGTGATGTCATGGCCATCCCGTGACGCGCGATTCTCGTCGGGAGCACGCAGTCGAACATGTCTATGCCCCTCTCAACACCTTCGAAAAGGCAGTCCGGACTTCCGACACCCATGAGATAGCGCGGCTTGTTCTTAGGCAAAAGCTCCACGCAGTCGTCCATGACGTCGTACATTATCTCCTTCGGCTCTCCTACGGAAAGGCCTCCGATGGAGTAACCCGGCAGATCCATATCGACGACCTGAGCAGCGCTCTCGCGGCGCATATCTTTATAAACTCCGCCCTGCATTATTCCAAAGAGAGACTGGTTGACGCCTTCGCCAAGCACCTGGCTCTCGCCGCCGTTTCTCTCGCAGTATTCCTCGTGATACGCCTTGCAGCGCTCAAGCCACCTGCTCGTGCGTTCAAAGGACCTCTTGACGTAGTCTCTGTCGGCAGGATAAGGCGCGCATTCGTCGAATGCCATCATTATGTCTGAGCCCAGCGCGTGCTGCACTTCTATCGACTTCTCCGGTGACAGCATGTGCCTTGACCCGTCGATGTGGGACTGGAACTTAACGCCCTCTTCAGTGATCTTGCGCATTTTGCCCAGACTGAAGACCTGGAATCCGCCGCTGTCCGTAAGAATCGGCTTGTTCCAGTTCATGAACTTGTGCAGACCGCCCGCCTCTTTCACTATGTCGTGGCCCGGTCTCAGATAGAGGTGGTACGTGTTGCTCAGGATAATCTGGGCACCCATCTCTTCAACCTGTTCAGGACGCATGGCCTTAACCGTGGCCGCCGTTCCAACGGGCATGAATATAGGCGTCTGAATATCGCCGTGGGGCGTATGAACTATGCCCCGCCTCGCCCTGGTTCTCTCGTCAGTCTTTAGCAGATCAAATGTTACCGCAGTCATTTTTTCTTCCCTTTCTAAGACGTATCATTCTATGAACATCGCGTCGCCGTATGAGAAGAATCTGTACTCTTCCCGAACGGCTTCCTCGTAAACTTCAAGTATCTTTTCCCTGTCGTACAGAGCCGATATGAGCATGAGCAGCGTAGATTTCGGAAGGTGGAAGTTCGTGATGAGCGAATCGATTATCTTCCACTCGTAGCCGGGATATATGAATATGCCCGTGCTCCCCTCGCCTGCCTTAACCTGCCAGCAGCCTT
>JAFRCM010000098.1 GCA_017404365.1 Bacillota bacterium | reverse complement strand
TCAGCGAATACCGGCGTAGCATCGTCTGCCAGTGCAGTCGGGTAAATCAGGATAACCAGAAGGATCGGTGCCAGATACAGAGCGACGATACGATATACTACGCTTCTGCATGCCTTCGGTACCGCTACCTCAGGATTCTTTGATTCAGCTGCTGCCAGACCTACGATCTCAGTACCCTGCATAGTAACGAGTACTACTACCATCATTACAGAGATGATCAGTATGCCATGAGGGAACCAGTTGTCGAATACGCTGTATTCAGGCTGGAAGTTGATTCCTGCACCCTTGAAGCCTTCGGTGATGTTGTAAGCTGCAAGCTCGCCCTGAGGGCTGCCCCAGAATCCAACCCAGATACCGAGTCCCATGAGGATGAACAGGATGATGATGATAACTTTTGTGATGGCCAGTCCGGACTCGATCTTCGCGAAGATGTCTACTGCGAAACAGTTGATCAGGGTCAGTGCCATCATGGTGCCTATCGCAAATGCGACATATGCCACCGTACTGGTAATGCCGGTTATTGCCTGCAGTGCCGCGGATACAGCGATCGCTTCAGACGGTACGTAGCATACCCAGTTGAACCAGAATGCCCAGCCGAATCCGGTTGAAACCGTCGGCCCAAGGAATTCATTGGTGTAAGCGATAAACGATCCGGAACGAGGCAGATTAACCAGAAGTTCCGCATAGGATATCATCAGACCAAATACGATGACACCTACGAGCAGGAACGCCCAGAATACACCAGGACCCATTACTTCGATGTCCCAGCCTACGCCCAGGAAATAGCAGGATCCGATAACGCCGCCCAGGCCGATGAATGCGACCTGCCATTCAGCAATACCTCGCTTTAGATCCTGTGAACCTTCTTCGGCCGTTGCTACAGCCTTTTTTTCTTCGTCCATAAGATTCCTCCTAAAAGCTTTTTAAATAATAGCGGATAAAATAAAAAAACAACGCATAATATTTCACACAATTAATTATATGCGTCTATTTTAACAACGTCAATGCATTAAAGTGTTGTTTTCACGTATTGTTCTGTTTTTATAAAAAAACATATTTGATCAGACTCAGAACTATGATCATGCCCAGTATTCCACCCGCAAAGGCAAGACTGCTTTTCATTGAGTGTCTGCGCACGCGCATGAATCCCAGCCCCAGAAGTGCCAGAACGATTGCTCCGGCCCATTTCATGACTGCGGGATTCTTTCCTATTTCTTCAAGAGTCTGCATGAAACCGTCCATGTTCGCTCCTCTCTATAACTCTCTTCTGCCTTCAATCGCCTTCAGCAGCGTTACTTCATCAGCATATTCCAGATCACCGCCCACAGGAATTCCGTGAGCGATTCTTGAAACCTTGATGCCGCTAGGCTTGATCAGACGCGCGATATAGACCGCCGTCGCCTCTCCCTCTATCGTCGGATTCGTCGCGATGATCAGTTCCTTCACGGCAGGATCCTGAAGCCTTGTGATCAGGCTCTTGAGATTGATATCGTCAGGTCCCTTCTGATCCATCGGTGATATTACGCCGTGCAGCACATGGTAGTATCCTCTGTACTCCCTTATCTTCTCCATGGCAAGCACGTCCTTCGGACTCTCGACAACGCATATCGTGCTGGCGTCCCTGCTCTTGTCCGAACAAATTGCGCATGGATCAGTGTCCGTCAGGTTTCCGCAGACGGAACAGAACTTCATGGTCTCCTTCGCGTCCCTGATCGCGTCAGATAACGCAAAGGCCTCCTCATCCTTCATTGAAAGAATGTGGAGGGCCAGCCTCTGGGCGGTTCTCTCCCCTATTCCGGGCAGACGCGCCAGTTCGTTGATCAACTTGTTCAGTGGTTTTGCGTAATACTTCATTGTTTACAGTCCCGGAATTCCAAGACCCGATGTGAATTTGCTCATCTCGTTCTGAGATATCTCTTCCATCTGACGAAGCGCTTCATTCGCTGCTGCGAGGATGAGATCCTGAAGCATTTCAATATCGTCCGGATCGCATACTTCCGGCTGGATCTGAATGTCTTTGATCTCTTTCTTCCCTGTTACAGTTACTGTAACCGCACCGCCGCCTGATGTGGCAGTTGTCTCCATCTGCTCTATCTCTTCCTGGACCTTATCCATCTCGCGCTGCATCGCCTGCATCTGCGCCATCTGCTGCGCGTTGCCCATCTTAGGCTGCTTAGGCTTCTTGCCTGCTTTCATTCCTTTGCCCATGTTTCCTCCTGTTAATCTATTTTCTTCTTATTTTACTTCTACTTTTATTCCAAGAACATCCGAGGCCTGCGCGGCTATCTCATCAGCCGTCTTCTCCGGCTGTCCGCCGCCGGCGAGAACTACATTCATCGCTCTGTACTTGCCTGTATGTTTTTCGACGAGATGCTCTATGAGTCTTCTGCTTTTTTCCGCGTGCTCTTTTACGAAAGAGTTGTTAGCGGCTACGGTAAACGTATTTTCATCTATGGATGTTATGCGTCCGCCGTTTCTTATCAGATATATGCTTCCCTGCTCGCTCTCTCCGTCCTCAAAGACCTTGTTCCAGATGTCTTCGCAGTCGAAGCCTTCTGCTGCCTTTGCCTGAGCTGCCTGCGGTACGATTTCGGCTTCTACCGGCTCCGCACGCTTCTCAGCCGCAGCACGCTTCTCAGCAGCAACGGGCTTCTGAGCCGCAGCAGGTTCCGCTGTCACGGCCGCCTTTGCCGCGGGTATCGGAGCCGGCTCATCAAATTCAACTTCCGAAAGCTCGCGGATCTGCCCCGCTCCCATGCACAGTCTGACTATTGCCAGTTCCAGCAGGATGCGCGGCTGAGTCGACCATCTGGCTTCATCCGCCATGGACGACAGCTCCAGAATTCCTCTGTTTATGTCTTCAAGCTCAAGAACAGCTGCCTGGCGCCTTATTCGGTCAATATTCTCGGCGGACATGCTAATCACTGTCTCCGGATTTCTCATGAACCTTACCATGAGAAGATTCCTGTAGTGGTTGATCCAGTCCCTCATGAACTGACGGACGTCCTTGCCGTCCGAAAGAATACCGTCAAGGAACACGATTGCTTCCTCTGTTTTCTTCTTCCTGACAAGATCCGTTAGCTTTATGAAATCCTCGTCGCCGGAAGCGCCGAGAAATTCCAGCACATCTTCCGCGCCTACTTTACTGTCGCGGCCCGATATGCACTGATCCAGAATGCTCAGTCCGTCTCTGACAGACCCGTCGGAATTGGCGGCGATTATCCTGAGAGCGTCCTCCGACACATCTATGCCTATCTTCGAGCATATGTCCGCCATTCCCTTGATCAGCACCGACTCGGGAACTCTTCTGAAATCCAGACGCATGCACCTGGAGAGCACCGTAGCGGGAAGTTTGTGGACTTCCGTCGTCGCCAGTATGAATGTCACGTACTCCGGAGGTTCTTCCAGAGTCTTCAGAAGGGCGTTGAACGCTTCCTGTGAGAGCATGTGCACTTCGTCTATGATGTAAACCTTCATGCGTCCGGTCGCAGGCGGATATTTAACACTTTCCCTCAGCTCCCTGACATCGTCAACGCCGTTGTTGGAAGCGGCGTCGATTTCTATTACATCAAGGAAGTTTCCTTCTTTGATCGCCCGGCAGTTGTCGCATACTCCGCACGGTCTCTCGCCGTCGGATAGACAGTTCAGTCCCTTGGCCAGAAGCCTGGCGGTAGTGGTCTTGCCGGTGCCTCTGGTCCCACAGAAAAGATAGGCATGGCTGGTGCCTGATGTCGCTATCTGATTCTTGAGTATCCGCACGATGTGATCCTGTCCGAGCACCTCGTCGAACACTTCCGGGCGGTACTGCCTGTAAAGCGCTTTGTACATTTAACTGCTCCCTTAACTGCTCTCTATCTGCAAATTGCCCTTTGATGATCCCGCAGGCGTTGGAGAAGGCTTATCTGCGGCACATAAGACTATCCGCTTATTGCTGCTTCCTTCCGGACCTGACAAGGTTCACGGCGTCCTATTGCGCAGGACCCAAACCATGCCCACGGAACCATCAAAAGGCAATTTGACTACAGCTGATTATAGTATCAATATTTTTTACCGTCAATAGCGGTATTTCATGAAAGAGTCTGTCTGTAGAATGCCGCGCTCCAGTCTTCTCTGGAATACTTGTTTACGGCCTTGACGGCTACTATGTACATGAACAGAACGAACGCCAGAAGGATAATTGTCGTCCCGTACTCTCCCATGAACGCAAGCGAATCGTATATTCCGTGGATTATCATCGGAACTATGAGCGCCAGCAGGGTCGCCTTTAACGACTGGCTGTGCTTGCCTTCGATTGAGTATCTCTTGGCAGCGCCGTAGAACACTCCCATGAACACGCCGCAGAAAGCGTGAAGAGGCACTGCCAGAACGCCTCTCATTAAAGCAACATAAAATCCGCCTTCCATTACATACATTACATTTTCAAGAAGAGCAAAACCAACAGCGACCGCGACGCCGTACACGATGCCGTCGAACCTGTAGTCGAAGTTCCTGTTTCTCCACGATCCCAGCCTGAGCAGCAGGAACTTGCAAACTTCCTCACAGAGCGCCGCTACCAGAAAAGCCTCATACACTGCAAACGCAATCGGACTTCTGAAAGTCGGTTGAATCGCGGTCATGAACTGCTCAGCGAATATCGCCGGTACGCAGGATATCGCGCCGAATAAAACCAGCTTGAATATGAGCGGCCACGGTTCGTGTTCAACCTTGTCCTTTCTGAATATGAAAATGATGATTAGTATTCCCGGAAGCAAAGCCAGGAAAAGAAGATTTGTTTCCATTTCGAATTTCCCCGTTCTGGTTATTTCACAGTTTTATATATCTCATCTGCATACGGCGGGTCGATTTTCACTCTGATTCTTCCCATTCCTTCACGTCCGCACGTCTGAACGTGTCTCGCCATGCAGATCCCTTCTGATTTCTCTTTTATTATACCAATTATTGAGGCTTCCACACCTGCTTTTTTCATCGCTTCCTCCATTTCGGATTTTTTATCCTTTGGAACGATGATTATCATGGACCCGCTTGATATGAGTCTCAGCGGATCAACGTCAAACTGTCCGCAGATTTTCTTCGTCTCGGGTTTTACCGGCATGGCGTCTTCCCACACTTCGGCGCCTGTTCCTGAAATCTGGCACATCTCCCATATGGCGCCGAGTATGCCGCCCTCGGTGATGTCATGCATACCGTGGGTACCGACTCTGCCGGCGGCCACACCTTCCGGCACGACGCTGACAAGATCCAGCATTGCCTTTGCGGAGGCTATCTCTTCATCGCTGATCAGCCTTGAGCCATCATCCGACAGAGCCTGTTTCAGTTCTTCCTCGTGATCGCAGGCGATAATGCCGGTCCCCTCAAGCCCGACTGATTTTGTTACCATTATATAGTCGCCGGGTTCCATGTCGTTGCCGCTTTGGGAAGTGCCCGCGGGTGCTTTGCCTATGGCTGTCGATACTATGAGAGGCTGCTTGACCGAAGGTGTTATCTCCGTGTGTCCTCCTATTATCTCTACACCGACAAGAGCCGCTGCGGCAGCCGCCTGATCCATGATTTCCTCGACGTCTTCATCAGTCGTTCCCTCCGGCAGCATGCACGCCAGCATTATGCCCAGAGGCTGTATGCCGTTTGACGCGATGTCGTTGCATGTTATATGGATCGCCAGCCTTCCTATATCGCTTACCGTTGATGAGATGGGGTCCGTAGACATGACGCAGTCGTAGTCGCCGAAATCTATCAGCGCGCAGTCTTCGCCGATTCCGGGGCGAACCCTGACATCATCGCTTCTGTATGTAATCTTGTCAAAGACGATCTCCTTCAGCAGATCGCTGTCCAGTTTTCCTGTTGGTAGTTTCACTTTATCATCTCCAGAAATTCTTCTTCCGTAATAATCGGTACTCCCAGTTCCTTGGCTTTCTTGTTTTTGCCCGAACCGGAATTGATGTCGTTGTTGATCAGGTAGTCTGTCTTGCTGCTCACGGAGCCCGCAGTCTTGCCTCCCAGTTCCTCGATTCTTGCCTTTGCGGCGTCCCTGTTCTCGAAGTGTTCCAGACTCCCCGTTATTACGAAGGTCTTTCCCGCCAGTGTATCGGCGGCCTCTTCGAAGCTTTCATCTATCGTGAGGACGCTGAGCAGGTCCTCCATCATCTTCATGTTATCAGGTTTCGCGAAAAACTCCACATAGGCCTTTGCCATTATGTCGCCGATTCCTTCTATGCCGGACAGTTCCTCTTCGGTCAGCCCGGCAATGCGGCTCCAGCTGTTCCTGCACTCTCTGGCGATCATCCGCGCGTTGGCGACACCGATGTTAGGAATGCCCAGAGCGTACAGTAATCTGTCAGGCGTCGTGTGCGAGGCTTTCTCTGCCGCCGCCAGCAGATTCTCAAATGACTTGTCGCCGAAGCCTTCCATTGAGACTATGCGCTGCCTGCAGCCTTCCAGTCTGAATATGTCCGCAGGCGTTCTTATAAGGGCTTCGTCAACCAGCTTCTCAAGCGTTGCCTCCGACAGACCCTCTATGTTCATGGCGTTTCTGCTCACGAAATGGGTGAACGATTTGATCATCTTGGCAGGACACTCTTCATTGACGCAGTGCACAGTCTCTATGCCGTTGTCGCTCATGATCTGCGTGTCCCATCCGCACACAGGACATTTGTCAGGCGGACCGAAGAGCTTCCTCGGCTGCCCGTCATCTGTTCTTTCCTTGCCCTTGGATCTGTTCTCAGCAATCTGCGGGATTATCATGTTGGCTTTGTAGACGCTTATGGTATCGCCTTCACCAAGTTCTAGCTCCCTGACGATGCTAAGGTTGTGAACGGACGCCCGGCTTACTGTTGTGCCCTCGAGCTCAACAGGATCGAATATGGCTATCGGATTGATCAGTCCCGTTCTGGACGCGTTCCAGAGAATCTCACGCAGGCAGGTGTCTCTCATTTCATCCTGCCATTTGAACGCGATGGAATCACGCGGGAACTTCGCTGTCGTCCCCAGAGACCTTCCATATTCAATGTCATCATATATCAGAACGAGCCCGTCTGACGGAATGTCGAAGTCAGCGATTTTATGTGAATAATCCTCGACTGCCTTTGCGATGGTGTCCGCTGTTACCGGCACGTCCTCGACCGTTTCAAAGCCCTGTCCTCTCATCCACTCTGACTGCTCATGACGGAATCTGAAATCGCCTCCGCCTGAAGCCAGAGAGAACGCGTAGAACCTCACGTGCCTGTCAGCGGTGATCTTGCTGCTCAGTTGCCTGACCGATCCGCTGCACAGATTCCTAGGATTTTTGTATGTGCCGTCAGTGTTTATCTTCTCGAAGTCGCTGTAGCTTATTACCGCCTCGCCTCTAACTACAACCTGCTCCTTCTCAGGGATCGATACCGGAATATTGATGAAGGTTCTGGCGTTGGCGGTGATTACCTCTCCAATCACTCCATCGCCTCTGGTCACTGCCTTTGACAGCGCGCCGTCTTCGTAAGTGAGCACCACCGTGAGGCCGTCCAGTTTCCATGAAAGACGTCCCTGTTTATCTCCCAGCCATCTTTGCAGTTCACCTACATCCTTTGTCTTGTCCAGCGACAGCATAGGTGAAGGATGCGGCTCTTTTGGAAGGCTGCTGACAACCTCATAGCCGACGTTTACAGTCGGACTCTGGGCCATGACAATGCCTGTTTCCTTCTCAAGAGCTGCCAGCTCATCATAAAGAGCGTCGTACTCCTGATTGGACATTATCTCCCTGTCCTGCTGGTAGTAGGCCTTCGAAGCTTCATTCAGTATTTTTACAAGTTCTTCGATTCTCTTCTTCATTTCAGTATTACAGTTTTTCAATAGGCGCTATGCCCAGGGCCAGCTTTCTGACCTGATCCTTGAACTCTATTCTTATTACCTTACCGTTCACTTCGAGCACAGTACCCTCTCCGAACTTGGCGTGAGCGACCTTGTCCCCCGGTGCAAAGTCAGCAGCAGCCGCCGCAGCCATGGCCGCGGCTTTTTTCTTGGTCTGCGCCTGCGCGTATTTAAGCTGATCGAAAGGTTTGATCGGCGTTCTTCCGGACGCGCCGTCCCTGAAGAGTCCGTCTTCCCTTCTCTCTTTTCTTTCGTATATGCCGTCTCCCTCCAGAAGGTTCTGGTCCAGTTCGTGGAGGAATACTGACTCGCGGGTGTAGTCGGTCCTGCCGTAGAGCGTTCTCATTCTGGCGCTCGTCATCCAGAGCCTCTTCTTGGCTCTTGTTATGCCCACGTAGCAGAGACGTCTCTCCTCCTCCAGGCCGTCCTCCCTGTCAAAGGCTCTCCAGCCCGGGAACAGCCCGTCTTCCATGCCGGGCATGAAGACGTACGGGAACTCCAGCCCCTTGGCGCTGTGAAGCGTCATGAGAGTCACCGCGTTCTCCTCCGAATCGTGATTGTCCACGTCAGCCAGCAGCGCTATCCTCTCCATGAATTCAGCGAGGCCCATGTTCGGGTCTTCTTTTTCATATCCTACGATAACGGACTTGAACTCCATCAGGTTTTCGATCCTGCTCTCCGCTTCAACCGTATGCTGATCTTCTAGAGCTTTCAGATATCCCGAATTTACCAGAAGTCCATCGTACAGGTCGGAAAGTTTCATGTTCTCCTGCTCTATGCCGTAGGTTTCGATAAGGCCCGCAAGTGTTCTGAGGTTTTCGGAAACCTTGCTGCTGAAGGATGATATAACGTCATCATCAAGCAGAACATCGAACAGACTAGTTCCTCTGACCTGGGCAAGGGTACGCAGCTTCTCAAGAGTCTTGCCGCCGATTCCTCTCTTCGGCTCGTTTATTATGCGGACAAGAGCCAGATCATCCGCCCTGTTCTGCACAAGGCGCATGTAGCACATCATGTCCTTTATTTCTTTTCTGTCGTAGTACCTGAGGCCGCCCAGCACACGGTAAGGGATTCCCCTCCTTGACAGAGCTTCCTCGAATGTTCTGGACTGGGCGTTGGTTCTGTAGAGTATGGCGAACTGCCTGTAGTCTCCGCTGCCCTTCATTTCGCTGCCGCCTTCGATCCTGTTGATCTCACCTGCTATGAAGTAAGCCTCATCCTTCTCGTCGTCAGCGTTGTAATATATTATCTTCTTTCCGTCCTCGGCGTCTGTCCAGAGTTTCTTCGCCTTTCTCCCCTTGTTGTGGGATATGACGGAATGGGCCGCTGCCAGAATGTTGGCCGTAGAGCGGTAGTTCTGCTCGAGCTTTACTGTCTTTGCGCCCGGAAAATCCTTCTCGAATTCCAGAATGTTGCGGATATCCGCTCCGCGCCACTGGTATATGCACTGATCGTCGTCGCCGACTACGCAGAGGTTCCTGCGCACATTCCCGTCCCGATCCCTGGCGTCCGCCAGAAGCTTGACGAAGGTGTACTGTATCATGTTCGTGTCCTGATACTCGTCCACCATAATGTAGCGGAATCTGTTCTGGTACTGCTCAAGTATGTCCTCATTCTGCTCGAAGAGCTCCACCGTCTTCAGAAGCAGATCGTCAAAGTCCATGGCGTTGTTCTTTCTCAGGGTACTGTCGTACCTTTCATAGACATTGCCGACCATCTGCTCCTTGAAATCCGTGCCGTAGATGGCGTTGTATTCCTTTGGAGAAATCCGGTTCTCCTTGCAGTGGGATATTATTCCCAGGAAGTAGCTCGGTGTGAATTTCTTCGTGTCGATGTTCAGCTCTTTGCATATGTTTTTAACTACCGTCTTCTGGTCAGTCGGATCGTAGACTGCGAAATCACGTCCGAAGTCCAGCACCTCCGCGTGGCGCCTGAGTATCCTGAGGCACGCAGAATGGAAAGTCAGGATCCACATGTTCACGCCTTCACCGATGAGTTTCTGAACTCTCTCCCGCATCTCCTTCGCGGCTTTGTTTGTGAAGGTCACCGCAAGGATGTTGTAAGGCGATACGTCCATCTCCCTTATGAGATACGCGATCCTGTGGGTCATTGTGCTGGTCTTGCCGCTGCCCGCGCCCGCAAGTATGAGAAGCGGACCCTCAGTGCACATGGCCGCTTCCCTCTGTTTGTCATTCAGTTTATCAAGGTAATCCGTTCTCCCCATTGAAACTCCCCTTTTAGATTATGAACTGCCAAGCTATGTTCATCAGGAACTGCACGCATGGCGAAATGACCATTCCGGTGATTCCGGTTATTATTATGAGCACCAGAATCCAGCTGCCGTATCTGTAGATGCGCCAGTAAGTCTCTGATCCGGCGAAGCCCACTATGTTTGCTATGATGTTGAATCCGTCAAGAGGCGGACACGGTATCAGATTGAATATCATCAGCACCAGGTTGATCTGGATTGCGTAGAGAATAATCTGCCATACGCCCATGCCCAGTGTAGTGTTCATGATCCAGTTGGAACCTGCCATGACCACGATCTTGGCTATCACGACGAAGGCTGCCGCCAGCAGCAGATTCATCACAACGCCGGCAAGTGCTACGAAGAGTTCGTCTCTTCTCCTGTGCTTGAAATTGAATGGATTGATCTGTACAGGCTGTCCCCATCCGAACCCGCAGAAAAACAGCGCGGCCAGACCCATCCAGTCTATGTGAGCCATGGGGTTCAGCGTAACCCTTCCCTGCAGCTTCGGCGTGTTGTCGCCGAGTTTGTACGCTACCGCGGCATGGCCGAACTCATGGAAAGAAAGTCCGATCACGATTCCCGGCAGCAGCAGGATCTTATCCATCAGCCACTCAGTCGGATTGCTGAATCCGCCGCTTCTCAGTGAGCTCATGGCCAGGATCACTATTATCACTATGAATGAAATGTCTATGTTACTTCTTCTCAAAATGTCACCTCTTATCCTATTTCCCCGAGCAGAGCATCGATAACCTGCTCCGCGTCAAATACTCCCTTGTAGTCGGACGCCGCAAAGATCTCAGCATCCTTGTCGTTGTTTATGCTTATTATTGTGTCCGCTCCTGTTATGCCGCAGGTGTGGTGCGCCGCGCCCGAGATTCCGAAGCCTATGTATATTTTAGGTCTGACGGCTCTGCCGCTCGTACCTATCATGGAATCCTCAGCGCATCCCCACCCGGCGTCGAGAGCGGCTCTCGTGCATGCCGCGGCTCCTCCGAGCCTGTCGGCCAGCTGCTTGAGTTTGTTCCAGACATCTTCGCTTCCGAGTCCGTACCCGCCGCAGACTATGATGTCGGCATTTGTTATGCTCCCGGACAGGTGCTCACGCGGCCTTACTCCGGTCATTCTGAACGCGCCCTGGGTTTTGCTTCCCTTCGGTATTCTTCCGTCTTCGGCCATTGCGTCGACGTCTATGACTCTGCAGTGAGCCGCAACGTATTCATCCGCGCTTTCACCGCCGGCCGGATCGGGAAACATTCCCGGCTTTACCGTGGCTATCGCGGGCTTTCCTGCCGCTGCGCCCGGGATGAATATCTCACCGACCGCTCTTCCTCCAAAGGCAGGAATGACGAATGTGAGTCGTCCTTCTTCATTCTCCTTTATATCCACGCAGTGAGCGGCGACGCCTGTTTCGAAACGGACTCCCAGCGCAGGCGCTGCTTCTTCTCCGAGCGCCGTTGCTCCTATGAGGACGAGTTCCGGCTTCTCCTCGCGAATCGTCTTATCCAGCATCTCCAGAGCAAGGTTGTAAGTTCTTCGCGCTCTGAGAATAATGTACTCAGGTCGCAAGCCGCGGCCGCTGCCCTCGCCGAAGACTTCCTCGGCTTTCCCGAGAAGCTGCGCGGCCACCGGATCTCCCTGATCAAAGATCAGTATTTTCCTTACCGTTTCAGTCTTCATGTCACAGCCCTGCCTTTCGTATTATCTGCAGGATTTCTGCCGCTGCCGCCTCCGGTGTGTCACCGATTGCTTCACCCGCTCTTCCCTGCTCGGGTTCGAACAGTCTGCCCGGCTTCGTCGGTGAACCTTCAAGTCCGGTAAGGTCCCCGCAGGTGCCGATTTCCTCTGCCGACCATATGGTCAGCGGCTTTTTGCGGGCTTTGATAATTCCCACCGCCGTGACGAATCTCGGTTTGTTTATGTCTCTTGTCACGCCGACTACAGCCGGTTCTTCACCTTCAAAAGTCAGCATGACTTCTTCGCTTCTTTTGATTGCGGTAACAGTGCCGCCGTTTACATCCAGACTGCACACGTTGGAAATGTGCGTGCGTTTAAGCCACTCTGCCGTCTGAACAGCAACGTGTGATGTCCCTCCGTCGGAGCTGGATGTGCCCGCCAGAATAAGATCGAACGCAAAGCCTTTATCTTCCTCGATCTTTCTGACCGCCTGCGCCAGCGTACGTGAAGTGGCGTATGTGTCAGCCCCTCCAAAGGCCTTGTCCGAAAGCAAATAAGCTTCATCGGCTCCCATTGCCAGCGCTTCGACCAGCTTGTCCTTCGCCTGTTCCGGTGCCATGGCGAGCGCGAAAACACAGCTCTGCTCCCTGCCGGATTTCTCCGCCAGCTGCAGCGCCGCTTCAAGAGCGTTCCTGCTCTCGGGATCGATCACCATTGGAATTCCATCCCGCACCAGCCTCCCGCTGGCCTCGTCTATTCTTATGTCCTTCTCCCGCTCCGGATCCGGCACAGGTTTTATTAATACTAATATATTCATACAGTATAAAGTCGGGCGCCGCCCGCACTTTTATATTCTTAGAATTTCTTGAGCGTTTCGCCCGCTACGATCATCTTCTGGATCTCGCTCGTTCCGCATGACGGAACACAGCCGATCGCGTCGCGCAGATACCTTCCTGCGGGATACTCATTCACGTATCCGTATCCGCCCATTATCTCAATGAGCCTTCTTGCTGATCTGACCGCCGCTTCAGAGGCGAAGTACTTGGCCATCGAAAACTCAGCGCCGACCTTGCCCGCGTCCTTCATGGCGGCCGCATTGTACAGCATCAGTCTCGACGCTTCGTAATCGCATCTGATCTCCGCGATGTTGAACTGTATAGCCTGCAGCTTCGAGAGAGGCTTCCCGTAGAGAATTCTCTCCTTTGCAAAGGCAACAGCATCCTCGAGACACGCTCTCAGTATGCCGAGCTCGATGGCGGCCATGCTGGCTCTGCCTACCTCGCCAAGTTCCTTCATCGTGATCGGCATGCCTTTGCCCGGCTCGCCGACTGTATTGCTCAATGGGACTTTGACGTTGTCCATAATGAGCTCACCTGTGAATGAACCCTTGAGTCCCATCTTGTTCTCTTCTCTTCCCGGCTTGAAGCCCTCGGTTCCCGCTTCAATGGCGATCGTCGACATAATCGGACGGCCCTTTTCATCTTCGCCCGTCCTGCACGTTACGACTGTAACGCCCGCGCAGTGGGAATTTGTGATGAAGCACTTTCTGCCGTTGATTGTCCACGTGTCGCCGTCGAGCACCGCTTCAGTCTTCAGTCCCGCGACGTCGCTTCCTCCGCCCGGTTCCGTAACCGCCAGTCCGCATACGCAGCTTCCGTCGCACATGCCCGGCAGCCACTTCTGCTTCTGCTCCTCAGTGCCGTAATCGAGAATTGCGGCAAGCCCCAGATGATGCGTGAACACCATCATTGCCAGTCCCGCTGAATATCTCGCCACCTCTTCGAGGGCAATGCATCTTTCGACGTGGCCCAGGCCGACTCCGCCGTACTTCTCGGGAACGAACACTCCCATTATGCCCATCTCGCCCAGCTTCGGAACGATTTCCATAGGCACGTAGTCTTTCTCATCCCACTCGGCCGCGTGAGGCGCTATCTCCTCCTTCGCGAACTGCGCGAATGCTTCGCGGAGCATCACCTGTTCTTCGGTGAAATTGAAATCCATCTCTATTCCTCCTCTATGGTTACCTTAGCCATTCTCTGGTCCTTCTTAGGCTTGTCGCTTGCGTCGCGCGGCGCCATTACGATCGCGTCGGCCACTTCCTGACCTTCGATGATCTTGCCGAATGCCGCGTACTCGCCGTCGAGGAACGGAGCATCGTGAACCATGATGAAGAACTGTGATCCCGCTGAGTCAGGGAACATTGTCCTTGCCATGGACATTACGCCTGTGGTGTGCTTCAGATTGTTTTCGAATCCGTTGGAAGTGAATTCACCCTTGATGGTCCATCCCGGACCGCCTGTTCCGTTGCCCTTCGGACATCCGCCCTGGATCATGAATCCCGGAATAACTCTGTGGAAAGTGAGTCCGTCGTAGAAGCCGTCGTTGACCAGCTTCTCAAAGTTCGCGACTGTCTCAGGAGCGATTTCAGGATAAAGCTCTCCTCTCATTACTCCGCCGTCTTCCATTTCGATTCTTACGTATTTCATTGCAAGTCCTCCTGTAATTAAGTATTTGCTGCTTTTGCTTTATTTATCACGCATTCTGAATGCGTCGTAGTCTATTGTACCCTGCTCCAGATGCGCCCACAGCTCGCCGCGCAGAAACTCCGGATAAACGTTCTCAAGTTCCGCCACTTCGTCCCGCGTCATGAACCTGATCTCCGCCAGAACCTGATCCTCTTCAGAAAACTCAGGATCCGTGCCGAGCTTAAGCTCACCGCCTGTGACCTTTGCTCTGAAGAAATTCACGAATCGCTGTCCTCTTTCGGATACTTCCTCCACGTGCCAGATGAGTCCGCAGGTTTCGATTTCAAGTCCCGTCTCCTCGAGGACCTCGCGGACTGCCGCCTGGGCTGAGCTCTCTCCTTCCTCGATCGATCCGCCCGGAACCATCCACACTGTGCGCTCAGGGTGATCCTGTCTGACCATAAGTATTCTGTTGTCATCGTCGAGCACAATCACTCTGACTCCGCCTGTCCACATGTCACATCACCCCGTATATGACCGCTCCCGCTGCTCCCATCAGCAGCATCACATGGAGCGGTTTCATCTTCACAAGACTTATGAGCAGTATCGAAACCGCGAATATTGCGATCGGTATCGGATTGTAATACCCTATATCCGCCATGTCCGCGGAAATCACCGGCCCCTTCACCAGAACCGAATTCATCATGAATATTACCGCCGAGAGCAGCAGACCGATAGTCACTGGTCTTATTCCCGCAAAGGCACCCTCGACTATGGTGCTGTTCCTGTACCTGTCCAGAAGCTTTATGACGATAAGCATTATCAGAAAGCAAGGCAGACACACGCCGATTGTCGCGGACACCGCGCCCGTCATTCCCGCCGCCTTGAGACCTATGAATGTCGCCGCGTTTACGGCGACTGGTCCCGGCGTAACCTGCGAGAGGGCTACCATGTCCGAGAAGTCACTCCCGCTCAGCTTTCCGAACTGCTGTATGCTCTGGTATATGAGAGGGAGCATGGCGTTGCCGCCTCCGAAGGAAAACAGCCCTATCTTGAAGAATGCCGCGAAGAGTTTCAGAACGGTGATCATTTCTGCACCTCCTGACTGCTCTTCATGCTCTCTACTCTGTAATATACGATTCCGATCACTATGCCGGCCAGTATCACGGCTACGGCTGTGAGTCCGAAGAATCCCACCGCGATCAGCGAGGCGAGACTCATTATCACGGTAAATACAATGCGGCTTTTTCCGACCGGTCTGGAGCCGGCTCCTTTGCCGCACATCTGCATCAGCAGTTTTATCGAGCTCACGATCAGGAGCCCGCACACGGCGGCCTTTATTCCCATGAACGCCCCGGCGACGAACCTGTTGTCGCCTATGGCTCCGAGAACGGCCACCAGTATTATTATCGAAAGAAACGCAGGAAGCGCGACGCCGAATGTCGCCATCAGCGCTCCCGCCAGTCCGCGTTTTCTGTATCCGACGTAGGTTGCTATATTGATTGCTATTACTCCCGGCAGGGACTGACCCACAGCAATGCAGTCCAGCATTTCCTCATCGTCCAGCCACCCTTTTTCGACTGTCGCGACGTGCTGAATCTGCGGGATCATCGCCGCCCCGCCTCCGATAGTAAATAAACCTATTTTGAAGAACTCCCAAAACAGGTTTATCATTCTATCTCCGGATCCCTTATTTGAAATAGCACCTTCCGTCCTTTTCTGCATTTACAGTTTCTATTGCCTTTGCAATACCTTCATCTACCGAAAGCTCAACCTTGTCCGCGTCACGTCTCATCTTGTATTCGATGATTCCGTCCGCCGCGCCTCTTCCGACAGTAATTCTTATTGGAATGCCGATCAGGTCGGCGTCCTTGAACTTGACTCCCGGACGTTCTTTTCTGTCGTCGAGCAGAACCTCGACGCCCGCCGCCTGAAGTTTTTCATATACTTCTTCAGCGACAGCCTTCTGCGCATCGTCATCCGGCTTCATAAGAGTTATTATCACGTGGTACGGAGCAACTG
This sequence comes from Bacillota bacterium, assembly GCA_017404365.1. GTDB lineage: Bacteria > Bacillota > Clostridia > Peptostreptococcales > Anaerovoracaceae > Lentihominibacter. The sequence continues at coordinate 8,394 of JAFRCM010000098.1, read as the reverse complement.
ACATCGGCCAGATTATTCCGTTTTCGTCATGGTTCTCAGGCATGTCGATGATTGCCTGGAAAGTTCTCGAGATTCCGATTCCGTAGCATCCCATGAGTATAGGATTGTCCTTCTGGTTCTCGTCTTTGTAGTACGCGCCCATGGCAGCCGAGTACTTGGTTCCCAGCTTGAATATCTGTCCGACCTCAACGCCTCTGGCGTGTTTAATCGGAGCTCCGCATACAGGACACGGATCTCCCTCGAGGAGGTTCTTAACATCGGTGACGATGTCCGCCTTCCAGTCGCGTCCGTAGTTGACATTCTTTATGTGGTAGTCTTCCTCGCAGGCGCCCGCGGCCAGATTCTTCAGTCCCGGCACTTCGCTGTCAGCCACGATTATGCAGTCGTGCAGTCCGGTAGGTCCCGTGAATCCGCCGACGCATCCGCATTTCTCCGCCATTTTCTCTTCATCTGCAAAAGCAATGGCGTACTCATGCACTCCCAGCGCGTTGACAAGCTTTGTCATGTTAAGCTCTCTGTCTCCGCGGATGAATACCGCTACGTATCCGTTGACTTTGTCATCCTCACCGTATGTTTCGAACATGAGCGCCTTGAGAGTCTGCTTCTTGTCCATTCCCAGGAAGTCGGCGACCATCTCTATGGTTGATGTTCCCGGAGTGTGAACCTTCTCCATCGGCAGCATCTCGGAAGTGTCCTCAGGAGCGTCTTTGCAGGCCGCCTTCTCTATTGTGGTGGCGAGATTGCACTCGTCGCAGTAGCAGATCTCGCTCTCACCGTACTCGCAAAGAGCCGTGAACTCGTGCGAGCCTGTTCCGCCGATGGCGCCGTTGTCCGCCTCAACAGGTCTGAATGTGAGCCCGCACCTTGTGAACACCTTGGAATAGGCGTCGTACATCTGCATGTAGCTCTCTTCGAGTCCTTCTTCATCCCTGTCAAAGGAGTAGTTGTCTTTCATTATGAAGTTCCTGGATCTCATCATGCCGAAACGAGGCCTTGCTTCATCCCTGAACTTGTCCGTGATCTGATAAAGCATCATCGGAAGCTGTCTGTAGGACGAGAGATCGTTTCTGATAATGTCCGTGAAAACCTCCTCAGCTGTAGGCCCAAGGCAGAAGCCTCTGCCGTTCCTGTCGTTCAGTCTCCACATCTCAGGACCGTACGCGTCCCATCTGCCGGACTCCTCCCAGAGCTCTCCCGGCTGAAGCACGGAAGTGCTGATTTCCTGGGCGCCCTTTGCGTCCATCTCTTCTCTTACGATGTTCTCAATCTTTCTTATGGTCCTGTAGCCCATAGGCATGTAGCTGTAGATTCCCGCGGCCGTCTTCTTGATCATGCCTGCTCTGAGGAGCAGGATGTGGCTCGGAATCTCCGCCTCATTAGGTACTTCTCTCAATGTCCTGAAAAAGCTTTTCGATAACTTCATTTGTTCTCCTTGTTACTGCTGTCTGTTGTATTATCTGTAAATCGAGCAGACCGCTTCACACGCGATCCCCTCTTCTCTTCCCGTAAATCCCAGTTTCTCCGTTGTCGTGCCTTTGATGTTGACTCTTGTTCTGTCTATGCCCAGAACCGCTGAGATGTTGTCCCTCATCTCGTCGATGTACGGACTGATCTTCGGCCGCTGTGCTATGAGAGTCACATCGATGTTGCCGATGCTGTAGAAGTTCTCCTCCAGCATCTTCCCGACCTTCTCCAGAAGCTTCAGGCTGTCCGCGTCCTTAAATTCATCATCGCTGTCCGGGAAGTGTCTGCCTATGTCGCCGAGAGCCGCGGCGCCCAGCAGCGCGTCCATGACTGCATGCACGAGCACATCCGCGTCCGAGTGTCCCAGAAGTCCTCTTTCGTACGGTATTTCGACTCCCCCGAGCATGAGCCTTCTGTCCTCAGCGAACTGATGGACGTCGAAGCCTGTTCCTACTCTGTTTTCCATAGGCAAGTCCTCCTTGGTCGTGATCTTGATGTTCCCGTAATCTCCGTCAACGATGGAGATGTCATTGCCGGCCCATTCTACTATCGACGCGTCGTCTGTTCCCTCGAAGCCTTCGTCAAAAGCTCTGTCGTACGCCTCTATGAGCATGGACTTTCTGAATCCCTGCGGCGTCTGAACGGAATAGTAGTCCGACCTGTCGACGCTCATGCTTGACGATCCGTCAGAGTCCATCCTGCGCACGCTGTTCTTCATGGCTACGCACGCAACGGCGGCGCCGGTGTTCTCGGTTTCCTCCAGAACGTTCAGGATTACGTCTCTGCCTACAAAAGGCCGCGCCCCGTCGTGGATCAGGACGAGTGATACCCCCGGTTTCTTGGCGTTTATCTCCTGAATTGCGTTGAAGACAGAATCCTGTCTTCTGCTGCCTCCGGCGACAATGCCCTCAACCTTGCTGAAGCCTCTGTCCTCCGCTATGCCGGCACAGGTCTCCCTGTATTCGTCGTTCGTTACAACAAAAATGTAATCGATTTCGTCGATGTCTTCGAAGGCTCTGATTGTCTTTGCAATAACGTACTCGCCGCCTATCTTGAGATACTGCTTCGGGACAGGAGCTCCGAGGCGCTTTCCCTGTCCCGCCGCGGCGATTATTACCGCTACTTTGCTGTTCTTGTACATTTCAGTCTACCTTTGAACATTACCCGCCGGCTTCGCGAATATCATTCTGCCCGCGGATGTCTGAAGCACGCTGCTAACGACAACTTTTATAGTCTGCCCTATGAACGGTTTGCCCTCTTCGACGACTATCATCGTGCCGTCATCGAGGTAGGCGACCGCCTGCCCGCTCTCCTTGCCTTCCTTGACGAGTGACAGTATCATCTCCTCGCCCGGCAGGACAACAGGCTTAAGGGTATTGGCCAGTTCATTGATGTTGAGAACAGGTATGCCCTTGATCGCCGCTACTTTGTTCAGGTTGAAGTCATTGGTGACAACCTTGCCGTTCATAATCTGGGCAAGCTTAAGCAGCTTGACGTCTACCTCAGGTATCTCATCAAGCACTTTTTCTGAAGCTGTATTGTATATTTCTACTCCGTATTCTTCCTGGATGGCGTTGAGTATGTCCAGACCCCTTCTGCCCCTCTGTCTCTTGAGAGTGTCAGATGAGTCCGCTATGTGTCTCAGCTCGACGAGGACAAATTCAGGGATAATAATCGGTCCCTCAATAAACCCTGTCTCCAGGATGTCTGCTATTCTTCCATCGATGATGACGCTGGTATCAAATATCTTTGGCGTGGCATCGTTCTTATGTCTGCTGCTTTTTCCTGACTGGGAAACACCTTTTCTGGCGTTTATAAGCAGGGTTCCGAATTCCTTCGCCTTGCTGTTTACGACAAAAACGCCCAGAGCACCCAGTATGAGATACGTCAATATGTTGAGAATGATGTTCAGAACCGGTATCTCAATACTGGTGTATATGCCTCTGCTAATAAGGTACGCGACAAACAGGCCCATGATAAGTCCTGCTATTGTCGATAATATGTCGTTTACCGATGTGTCCTTAAGGTCAGATTCCAGATTGTCGGCGGCTTTCATTCCGCCTCTTCTGAGCAATGGAAACAGTTTGTAAAAAATAATAGCAAAGATAAGTGCGATGACAGTGACGATGAATATATTCTCGACAACTGAAAATTCCGTTTCCAGATCGTAACCTTTGAATCCTGCCCAGTACTTCATAAGCAGATACAAGCCGTAACCAACGATAGCGCCTACGATGGTAAAGACAGCTCTTACCAGCTTTTCGAGCACTTTGTGTTTACCTCCTTTCCTTCAGTATTCGCATGCCCATTCAGTCCGGATTTCACGCGCTCATGTCCGATTGAATCATATTGCCCCTTCAATCATTTCAAGCGCTTCATCCTCTGAAATGTCTAGCGCGAGCATAATCTCGCTCTGGAGAATCTTCCGAGCGTTTGAGAGCATCTTTTTTTCACCGGCCGAAAGCCCGCTCACGCGGTCGTGCCTTGTGAGATCTCTCACGACTTCGGCGACGAGATTCATGTCACCTGTCTTGAGTTTTTCGGTGTTGGCCCTGTACCGTTTGCTCCAGTTTCCGCTGATTTCAGCGGACTGGAGACCAAGAACAGAAATCGCCTCGTCGACTTCTTCTTGTGTCCCTACTCGCCTAACTCCAATGTCATCACAAGCTTCGACGGGAATCATTACTTCCATGTCTCCGCAGGGAACGTGAAGTAGATAATAGTCCTTCACTTCCCCAAGGATTTCGCATCTCTCAATTTGTCTTATGACTCCTGCTCCATGCATAGGGTACAGGACTTTATCTCCTGTTCTATACATACGAAACCTCCTGGTCATACGTATCAATATTATAGCATGATAAAAGCCGTCCAGTCAAAGAAAGAAGCGCCCTTTTCACGCATCACGCTTTCATCACATTTCTGTGTTATAATGACCGCGAAAGGAGAGAAAAATGGCTAAACTTCTAGTAGTTGACGACGAAAAAGGCATACGCGATGTAATAAGGGAGTATTCCGAGTTCAACGGTCACGAAGTGACCGAGGCCGAGGACGGCATGACCGCCGTAGGCTTCTGCAAGCTCAACGAATACGACCTGATAATAATGGATATAATGATGCCGAAGCTCGACGGCTTCTCCGCATGCAAGGAGATACGCAAAATCTGCGATACGCCGATAATAATGCTCTCGGCAAGAGGCGAGGAGTATGATAAGCTCTTCGGCTTTGAACTGGGCATAGACGATTATGTCGTCAAGCCTTTCAGTCCTAAAGAGCTGATGGCAAGAGTCGGCGCGGTTCTGGCAAGGCGCAGCGGAAGCGTCACGGCTGAATCAGACGTACTCAAGTTCGACGGACTGGAGATCAACATCCCTGCGCGTACGGTTTCCATAAACGGTGAACGCGTTGAGCTGACTCCTAAAGAGTACGATCTCCTCTTCTATCTCGTTCAGAACAAGAACATCGCTCTCTCCAGAGACAAACTGCTGTCTGACATCTGGGGCTATGATTTCTTCGGTGATGACAGAACAATCGACACTCACATAAAGAATCTCAGAAGCAGCCTCGGCGATTACAGAGACTACATTGTCACTCTCAGAGGAGTAGGATACAAATTTGAAGTTTAAGATTGATACCAAAAGCATCAAGTTCAAATCCTGGCTGTACTTCATTCTGTTCGCCGCCGTGCTTATGGCGGCCCTCTGGATCATTCAGGTGTTCATGCTCAACACTCTGTACGGCACCATGAAGACGCATCAGACGGAGAAGGTGGCCAGAAACATTGAAGAGTCCTTCATGCACAATGATACGGAGGACTTCTTTGATGATGTCTCAGACTACTGCAACTCTCACGACATGTATATCTACGTCGTATCATATGACGGCAAATCCACCTATTTCAGCCCTTCATCCGGCGACTACGACATGTCCGCCATGCAAAAGCCGGAAGATAAGCCGGAGGCAGAGAATTCCGAAGCGGAGGAAAACGCTCCTAAGGGTCCTGCCATAAACCCTCAGTACATTTCCCAGATGCAGAGCCTCAACGAGGAGATGATCAAAAAAGGCGGTCTGGTGACCATGACATTCGGAAACGATGATAATTCCCAGAAAGTCCTTGCCTGCGGAAACGTTCTCCACGCCGATGGCAAGGAGGACATGATCGTTTACATTTTCTCGCCTCTGTGGCCTGTATCCTCTACAATAGAAATTCTCAGAACCCAGCTCATTATAGTCACGCTCATATCGCTGATCGTGGCATGCCTTATTTCCTACTATCTGTCCAGCAGAATCGCCAGGCCGATCAGAAAGATCAAGAACTCGGCCAAGCGGCTGGCTGCAGGCGAATACGGAATAGTCTTTACAGGCGGCCACTACACCGAGATAAACGATCTGGCTGACACTCTGACAGGCGCTTCCATAGAACTTGAGAAGTCCGATCTCATGCAGAAGGACCTCATAGCCAACGTATCCCACGATCTGAGAACTCCGCTCACGATGATCAAGTCCTACGCGGAGATGATAAGAGATATATCCGGCGATGATCCTGTAAAGCGCGAACAGCATCTGCAGGTTATAATCGACGAAACCGACAGACTCAACAATCTGGTCGGAGACCTTCTGTCAGTTTCCCGAATGCAGTCGGGCAAGAGCACTCTTGAAAAGACAACATTCTCCCTGAGCGAGTCAGTGAAATCAATCGTCGACACTTACCGCGTCAAGGAGATGGGCGAAGCTTACACCATCAACCTGGATTGTCCTGCCGACTTCACCGTGTACGCGGACGAGGAAAAGATCAAGCAGGTTGTTTCCAACCTCTTGTCCAACGCAATCAAATTCTGCGGTGAGCGCAAAACCGTCGATGTGGTTCTCAAAAAGCAGGGCCGTCAGGTAAAGGTTTCCGTAATAGACTACGGATGCGGTATCGCCGCCGAGGATCTGGATCATATATGGGAACGCTACTACAGAGCAAGCTCCAACATGACGCGCTCAGTAGAGGGCTCCGGTCTGGGCCTTTCCATCTGCAAGGAAATCCTGACTATGCACAAATCTGAATTCGGCGTGAACAGCACGCTGGGCAAAGGCTCCACATTCTGGTTCACCCTCGATCTTGTAAAATAAAAGCCGCGCCTGAGCGCGGCTTGATTTATGTTTCGCATGCGTTTTATATCTCGTAGGTTTTCGGGAAAAGCTCCCTGGCCTGGGCGATATTTCGAAGGCCCACTATCTCAATGCTGAATGACTGCCTTTCTTTCTCCCGGAGATGCTGAGCGTTTTTTATCGGCATGACGATGCGTCTGAATCCCAGCCTCTGCGCTTCTTTTACTATCTTGTCGCAGTTCTGAACCGCGCGCAGATCTCCCGTAAGACCGATCTCGCCTATAACCAGCGTCCTGCTGTCGAATTTTTTGCCCGTGCATGAGGAGTATACCGCCAGAGCGACGGCAAGATCGGTATAAGTGCCCTCCGGTCTCAGTCCGCCAACTACGTTGACATACACATCCTGGTCGATGAGCTTCAGCCCCATCTTCTTCTCGAGCACTGCGATCAGCATGCTCAGTCTGGAGTTATCTATTCCCAAAGCAGTTCTCCGCGCAAAACCAATATTGCATGCGCTGGTCAGCGCCTGGACTTCAAGTATCAGAGGACGCGTTCCTTCATACACCGCTGTCGCCACGGCGCCTTCGCTGTCCTTGTCCATCTCCTCCATGAGTATTCCGGACAGGTTTTCTATTTCTATCAGACCTTCCTCCGCCATTTCAAAAGCGCCGATCTCACTTGTCGTTCCGAAACGGTTCTTCTGGGAACGCAGGATCCTGAGTTCATGGCTTCTGTCGCCCGTGAAGCTGAGCACGCAGTCGACCATGTGCTCCACGATACGCGGTCCGGCCAGATCACCGCTCTTGGTAACGTGCGCGACGATAAAAACAGGAATGTTGTATGACTTCCCTATTCTCATGAGCTCATTGCCGCATGCTCTCACCTGTGAAACGCTTCCCGGCGCCGATTCAAGATCCGCGCTGTACATCGTCTGAATCGAATCCACGATGAGAAATACCGGATTCAGATTCTGGCACACGGCGCTGACGTTTTCGATGTTCGTCTCCGCCAGTATGAACAGATTGTTGCTTATCCCCGCGTCTCCGCAGACTCTGTCAGCTCTCATCCTGATCTGTTCTTCGGATTCCTCTCCGGAAACGTAAAGCACGACGCCGTTTGACTGCGCTATGTGCTGCGCCGCCTGGAGGATGATGGTTGATTTGCCGATTCCCGGCTCACCCGATATGAGGCACAGCGATCCCGGAACGAGTCCGCCGCCGAGCACTCTGTTTAACTCTCTTATCCCCGTATCGATTCTTGCTGTCTCAGATGACTTCACTTCAGCAAGGCGCTCCGGCTTTCCTGCCTTTGCAGGCCTGCCATCGATGCCGGCTGAACCGCCTGAGGTCCTTCTGCGCTTGTCATCCTCAGCGAAATCCGGAACCTTCTGCTCAAACATTGTGTTCCATGCGCCGCAGACAGGGCACTGCCCTACCCACTTTGAGCTCTCGCTTCCGCATTCATTGCAGACAAAAACTGTTTTTCCCTTTTTCGCCATCGGCTCTTCCTCCGTGCAAACATTTGTTCTTTTTTATATTTTATCGTTGATGCCCTCTTCTGTCAAGCGCTGAACAATCTCTGCCAGAATCTATCAAGCAGTGAACAGTACACCGGTTCCCGGTTACTAAAAGACCCGCAGCATGCTGCGGGTCTTTTATCTGTTCTCGTATTATGCCGAGATTATTTCTCTTCCTGTGAAGCCTTGTAATCAGCGATTATCTTCTGAGAGATGTTTGCAGGAACAGGATCATGTCTTGAGAATTCCATCTCGAATGAACCTCTTGCCTGAGTCATTGTTCTCAGAGCGATAGCGTAGTCGAGCAGCTCAGCCTGAGG
>JAFRCM010000097.1 GCA_017404365.1 Bacillota bacterium | reverse complement strand
TCTGGGACAGCTTTCGCCGGGCTACAGCGCGGATTTTATCGTGCTGAGTGACGATATTTTCTCAATAGGTGCAGATCAGATCGACCGGGTTCATGCCGCTGAAACATGGATCAACGGTGAGCGCGTCTATTCAGGATAAGCCGTTAAGGCCGAAAGGGGATAGTATTGTAATGAAGGTTCTCATACTGGCGCTCAGCGGTTTTGAAATGCTTGAGTTCAGCGCGTTTGCGGATGTGCTCGGCTGGGCGAAGCTGGAAGGCGGACTTGATATTGAATACGATACTGCGGGTTATTCGCGAGAGGTTCGCAGCACATTTGACGTGCCGATTACAGTGGACCGCGTGCTCTGGAGAAGAGGAGCGGGGGTGTGCTGCCCTGTGAGTGTGTGCGCGGATGATTATGACGCGCTTGCGATTCCGGGAGGATTTGAAGAGTACGGCTATTATGATGAAGCCTACAGACAGGATACTGTAGGACTGATACGCGCGTTCCGCAAGGCGGGCAAGCCGATCGCGAGCGTCTGCGTCGGCGCGCTGGCGCTGGGCAACAGCGGAATACTAGAAGGAAAAAAGGCGACAACCTATGCCATGAGCGGCGGACACCGTCAGAAACAGCTGGCGGAATTCGGAGCTGAAGTCATGGCGGAAGAGCAGGTTGTCGTTGATGAAAACATAATTACGTCCTGCGGGCCGTCAACAGCTGTCGAAGTCGCGTTTCGTCTTCTTGAGCTGCTTACAGGCCCGGAAAGTACGAATAGAGTAAAGACATTGATGGGGTGGTAATGTCAGGATACCGTCTCAACTTTGATCATGTTGGTGTTGCCGGTCTGATTCAAAGGCAGTCCGGCGCTGATTACAATCCTGTCGTTTACCGAAAGAAAACCTACGTCCTGAGCGGCCTTCACGGCATCTTCAAGCAGCTGGTCCCAGTCACCGGCTGATTTTGTTATTACAGGATAAACGTTTCTGATCAGCGCAAGCTTCCGATAGGCCTTCTCTGAAGGCGTTGCGGCAATGATCAGCTGTGAAGGGTGAAATCTCGCCATCATTTTCGCGGTGTATCCGGACTGGGTTATGGCAACCAGAGCTCTGGCGCCGATATCGTTGGCGATTTTGCACGCGCCGTGGCCTATGGCGGTTGACAGATCGGCGGTTCCCTGCCTGATTGTTTCAGAGTACATTTCCTCAATGACCTGCTTCCTTGGCAAAGTCTGCAGATCCTCCTCCGCCTGCTTCAGGATGTGAGTCATGACCTGGACTGCCTTTGCGGGATATTTGCCCGCTGCGCTTTCTCCTGAAAGCATGACTGCCGAGGTGCCGTCAAAGACAGCGTTCGCCACATCTGTAATCTCAGCTCTCGTAGGCGTAGGCTCGTGAATCATTGATTCGAGCATTTGTGTAGCCGTGATGACCGGTTTGCCCGCGCGGTTGCATTTATCTATGAAGGACTTTTGAATACCCGGCAGAGTGGCGAAATCAACCTCAACACCCATGTCGCCCCGGGCGATCATTATGCCGTCGGAGCATTCAAGAATCTCGTCAAAATTACGGATGCCTTCAGGGTTCTCTATTTTTGATATGATGTCTATTTCGTCCCCGCCGTTTTCATGAAGAAACTCCCGTATTAAACGCACATCGTCAACGCTGCGAACAAACGAAGCGGCGATAAAATCCACGTCCTGCTCTATGCCGAAGAGCAGATCACTCTTATCTTTTTCGGACAGGAAGGGCATGTCCAGATGAATGTCAGGAACATTCACTCCCTTTTTAGTGCTGACATAACCGCTGTCCTTCACACGGCATATTATATTTCCGTCACAGACATCTTCCGCTGTCATGCGTATCTTGCCGTCGTCGATAAGAATTCTGGTTCCCGGGGATACCAGCGCGGCTAGACCTTTGTATGAGATGCCGACGCCTTCTGAGGTGCCGGGCTGCGAGTCGTCTGAGCGCAGCACAAATGACTGTCCTTTTTCCAGAAGAACCTGTTCTTCAGCGAAAGTTCCAAGCCGGATCTCCGGTCCTTTGGTGTCGAGAAGAACCGCGCCGGGAACGCCTGACTCCTCGCACAGTTTGCGGAACGTAAGCAGTTTAGCTCTGTGCTCCTCGTGAGAGCCGTGGGAACAGTTCAGTCTGGCGATGTTCATTCCGGCTGCCAGCATGTCCTGCATAACCTGGGGATCGGAACTGGCAGGTCCCAGGGTGCAGATGATTTTAGTTGCTTTCATATTACTTTTACTCCAGTGTTCCCATGTGCTTCATAGTACGGATAAGCTGGTTGACATAGCTCATCTCATTATCGTACCAGGCTACGATACGAACTTCGTAAATGTGAGTTCCGCATTTTTCGGCGAGGGTCTGAGTCGCGTCGAAGAGGGAACCGTAGCTGATGCCGATGATGTCGCTGGAAACCAGTTCTTCCTCAGTATATCCGAATGATTCAGAAGCGGCGGCCTTCATGGCTTCGTTGATTCCTTCCACTGATACTGAATCAGTCTCATCCTTCAGTGTGGCGTCGAGGATAGTGATTGAACCTGATGGAACAGGAACTCTCTGCGCCGATCCGATGAGTTTGCCGTCGAGTTCAGGAATGACGAGGCCTATTGCCTTTGCGGCGCCTGTTGAATTAGGAACGATGTTGATTGCTCCGGCTCTGGCGCGGCGGAGATCGCCTTTTCTGTGCGGACCGTCGAGGAGCATCTGATCGCCGGTGTAAGCGTGAATGGTAGTCATGAACCCTGTTCTGACCTCTCTGTAGTTTGCCAGAACCTTAGCCATTGGAGCGAGACAGTTAGTCGTGCATGAAGCGCCTGATACTATGGTGTCTTCGCTGGTGAGCGTTTCGTGATTTACGCTGTAAACGATGGTCGGCAGATCATTTCCCGCCGGCGCGGAGATCAGCACCTTCTTTGCTCCTGCGTCGATGTGGGCCTGCGACTTCTCTTTGGATGTGTAAAAGCCTGTGCATTCCAGCACTATGTCTACGCCCAGTTTTCCCCAAGGGAGATTCGCGGCATCCGCTTCGCTGTAGATAGGGATTGTCTTTCCGTCTACAGTGAGGGAAGACTCACCGCTGGTAACATCATGATCGTTTGCGTACTTACCCTGTACGCTGTCATACTTGAGCAGGTGCGCCAGCATTTCAGGGCTGGTGAGGTCATTGATGGCGACTATTTCACATTCCGGATCGTCGAATACTTTTCTGAATGCGAGTCTGCCGATTCTTCCAAAACCATTGATTGCGATTCTTGTCATTTTGAGTTCCTCCTGTTTATTCATGCAATTTCTTATTGTTAACGGTGTTAAGTTCTTTGATGTCTGCTTTAGACCTGTATTTATCATCCGGCAATCTGTCGGTAATGATCTGTCCGGCGCTCAGAGGCGCGAAGGTGATGGCCGCAACCAGCCCGAATTTGCTGCTGTCGGCCAGTATGTAAACTTTTTCGGAGCGCTGAATGGCTTCAGTCTTGACCATGGATTCCTCGATGTCCGATGTGGTCAGACCGCTCGAGAGATCTATGCCGTCAGTTCCGATAAAGCATTTGCTGAAATGGTATTTCTGCAGGCTCCCGACGGCGTCGTAGCCGATGATCGCTTCGGTTGAAACCTTGACCTGGCCGGAAAGGAGGTAGACCTTGAATCCGCGTCTTGCCAGCTGGAGCGCGTGTCTGGCCCCGTTGGTAACGTAGACAGCGTCATGACATTTGATGTGTTCGATCATGCTGCCTGTTGTCGTGCCGGCATCCAGATATACGAGATCGCCGTTTTCGATCAGCGATGCCGCGCATGCCGCGACCTGCGTCTTTTCGTCCACCTGAGTCTGTTCCTTTACGTCGACAGTCCGCTTCGGAGCGTTTACGTTCCGGTTGGTGCGTTGACCTGATTCCAGCTCAAGAGAAACAGCGCCGCCGAAGACCTTGCGCAGACGGCCTTCTTCGTCAAGCTGCGCAATGTCCCTGCGAATCGTCGATTCGCTCGCGCCCAGTACAGGCACAAGATCGGCGACCCTGATTGTTGGCTGCGTTTCCAGCAAATCCATGATTTTTTCAAATCGTTCGTACTGAAGCATGTAAATTCCTCCGAGGCCATAATACAGCCATACTATTTCAAAGTCAACCAAAATCAGTCATTTTCTTTCAATTTCGGTCAGCGCGGCTTAGAATAAAAACAGTCCGAATCATTTCTTATGAACTCCGACTCTGTTACAATATAGACATAGGAGAGGTGTCAATATGTTTCTTGCTCTTTTTGGATTTGCAGGAGGAATGGGGATGCCCATGCAGACCAGCATCAACGCTCAGCTTGGAAGACGCGTTGGTTCTCCGTTTCTATCCGCGCTGCTGAATTTTCTTGTCGGAATAGCGGCGCGGCGCTGTTCTATCTTTAGTTTTGAGAGGTGAATAAATGAAACCCGGACCACTGATACTTGTGACTAATGATGATGGAATCCATTCACCTGGTTTGGCTGCGGCAATCAGAGGAGCGATGAAAGTCGGCGAGGTTGTGATAGCCGCGCCGAATGAACAGCAGACGGCGATGGGAAGGGCGTATCCGGAAAGAGATGACCTTGGCGTGATCGATACCGTCAGTATAGATATAGGCCTTGGTTCGCCGGTGAAAGCTTTCGCGGTGCATGGTTCGCCGGGATATGCCGCGGCTTACGGAATAGCGGAGATAGCGCCGAGAATCAAAGGCAGGAAACCGGACGTTACCGTCAGCGGCATCAATTCAGGGGCAAACTGCGGCACATCCATTACGAGCAGCGGAACAATCGGCGCGGCGCTTGAGTCGGTGGACATGAAGGTTCCCGCCCTGGCGATGTCACAGGAGATTCTTGACTACGACAGCCGCTGGCCTGACTTTGAGACGCTTGACTACCGCTGCGCGGAGCTGGCCACAGAGTATTGGCTCAGATATATCCTTGATAAGGGAATGCCGAAAGGGGCGGATTTTCTGAATGTAAATGTTCCCGAGGCGGAAGTGAAACCGGAGGATTACATATTCACATTCCTTGAGACGCATCCGTACTACAAGGCGCAACCTGTGCCGGAGAGAGACTGGAGCAAGCCTTACCGGATACGTTTCGATTCTGAATTCGGAGACAAAGACGCCCATGAGGGCAGCGATATACATACGCTTCATTTCAAGAGGAAAACATCAGTGACTCCGCTGACGGTCGACATGACCAAAAGGTGAAAGAAGGAAAAATGAACAACAGAGAAAAACGTATGAACATCCACAAAAAACTGGAAGTCATGAAGAAATGCTACAGGGAACGTGATTCGAAGAATCTCGACCTGTTTTATGACACGTTCTTCAATCGGGACAGGAGACCGATCATAATCGGAACTGACAATGGTCCGTGGTTTCACACAATGGGACGGATCCAGTGGCTGATCAAGTATGATTGGGAGCACTGGGGAAATCTGGACATTGACACCTGGAACTTTGATATCAGGGAGTCCGAGAAATACGATATGGTCAGAACACGGGGCATTCTTGATTTCGGATCGGATCGTGTATGGGATGTTGACATAGTGATGATCTTTGAGAAGGAAGGAACGGAATACAGCTGCAGACTCATGCAGTTCAAGATTCCGAGAAATGTAATCCGTCCGGTGGTGATTCTGAACAGCAGCGAGGAAGAGCAGGGCAAGTCCGAGAGAGAAATGCACGATCTGATGGAGCTGAACGGTAATGTTGCCTCCGACCTGATGCGCGGTCATCTCGCGGAAAAAGTCGCGTCAATGCTCAGGGAAGAGAGACCTTACCTTGAAATGATCGACGTTCGGAGAGAACTTATTTACATAGAGGAGATCGAAGACGGCTTCATGTTCGCGCTCACGGGATTCTGCGTTCACACGGAGAAGAAGGCGCTGATGCCGTTCCGCATGGTAGGAATAGGACAGGGATATGAGATTCTGGATTCAGAATTCTCACATCCGTTTGTGAGTGAACTGGGATAAAGGAGAACTACATGAGCATAAGGATACTGGTGGCTAATCCGGGTTCAACATCTACGAAGATAGCAGTATATGAAGCTGCGGAGCAAAAGGCAGACAGCGGGCTTTTGCTTGAGGTGTTTGCCGAAACGCTGCGCCATGACGCCGAGGAGCTGCAGGGCATGGGGTCGATTACAGACCAGCTTGGGTTCCGCAAACAGGTCGTGATGGATTCACTTGAGAAAAACGGGTTCAGGCTTGGGGAGTTCGCGGCGATCGCCTGCAGGGGCGGTCTTGTCCGTCAGCTTCCGAGCGGCACATACCGCGTAAACGACGCGCTCATCCAAGACAGCCGCATCGGCGTAAGCGGTCAGCACGCGTCAAACCTTGGAGCCCTGATTGGCAGCGAACTCGAGCGCGAAAGCGGCGTTCCGGCTTATATAGTCGACCCGCCGGTCGTCAACGAGCTGTCCGGACTCGCCCGGTACTCGGGCAATCCGCTGATTGAGAGAACCTGCGTCTGGCACGCGCTGAATCAGAAGGCCGTCGCGAGGCGTTACGCCCATTCGGTGGGGAAAGCGTATGAAGACATGAACCTGCTTGTGTGTCACATGGGAGGAGGAGTTTCCGTGGGCGCTCATGTAAAAGGTCAGGTGCTCGATACCGAGGACGCAGTCAGCGGAGAGGGACCTTTCTCGCCTGAACGCGCGGGAAGTCTTCCGGTGGACAAGGTCGTCGATCTCTGCTTCCGCGGAGACATGTCTAAAGATGAAATAAAAAAGCTGTTTACCAGAAAGTCAGGACTTCTGGCGTACACAGGGACGAACAGCGTGCAGAAGCTTTTGCAGATGGCGGCAGAAGGGGACGACGGAGTTCAGGAATCTCTTAATGCGTTTTATTATCAGGTCAGCAAGGAAATCGCCGCCATGTCCGTCGCCATGAAGGGGAAGGTCGACCAGATCATTTTCACAGGAGGCATCGCGCACAGCGAGGTGGTTACAGGCGCTATCGCCAATCAGGTCGACTGGATCGCACCGGTTACGGTCTATCCGGGAGAGGATGAAATGGGGGCTCTTGCCCTGGGAGTGCTGCGCGTTCTCGACGGACGGGAAGAAGCAAAGGAGTATTAAACAGTCATGAAAGCAGGGATTATGAAGAGAGTAGTATTTATTATTATCACAATTTGCATGGCAGCCTTGTTTACCGCCTGCGGAAATTCTTCCGGCAGTCAGGAAGAACAGACGAAGCAGACAGAACAGGAGGATGAGATGGAAACGAAGCAGGCAAAGCTTCTCTACATAGGGCACGCGAGCATAAGAATAACCACGCCCGAGGATAAGGTGATCTATATTGACCCATTTGCCGGCGAAGGATATGAACCGGCGGCTGATCTCATACTGGTCACCCATGACCATTACGATCACACAGTTCTTGATAAGATCGAAAACCGCAACCCCGACTGTGAGGTCATCACCTGGAAGGAAGCTCTGGAAGGCGGCAGACATCAGAACTTTGACCTGGGATACGCTGAGGTTGAAGCAGTTGAAGCGGGTTACAACAAGAACCACGATGTTACAAAGTGTGTAGGATATGTAATAACCCTGTCCGACGGAATTAAGGTATATGTGAGCGGGGACACATCAAAGACAGAGCAGATGCCGGCCCTCGCTGAGAAGGAGATAGATTACGCGTTCTTCTGCTGCGACGGCGTATACAACATGGATCTTGAAGAAGCTGCTGAATGCGCGGCCTTAGTTAAGGCAAAGCACAATATTCCTTATCACATGGTAGCTGCGGATACGGGCGTGTTGTTTGACCGCGAAACTGCTGAAAGATTCAATGCTGATAATCGGCTAATAATTAGCGATGGCGAGGAAATTGTGTTAGAATATTGAATCATATCCGCATAAGGAATAGTATTTAAGGAGACAATCATGGATAATCACGTTCATGACCATGACCATAATCATAATCATAATCACACACATAATCACACGCACACACACACTCATGAAAACAAGAAGGCCGTTCTCAACCGCATGTCCCGCATAATCGGACACATGCAGTCAATAAAGACAATGGTTGAGAATGACCGCGACTGCAGCGAAGTGCTGATTCAGCTTTCGGCGATAAACTCGGCGGTCCACGGAGTCAGCCGGGTAATCCTCAAAGAGCATCTTTCAACGTGCATCGTTGACGCTGTCCGCGAGGGAGACTACGAATCGATAGAAGAGCTGAACGCGGCAATTGACAAGTTCATGAAGTAAATCACCACGTGATGAGGAGCTTAATGAGTTGAGCGCAGTAATATTGATGATATTAAAAATGTCAGTCGCGACTGCAGTCTGCATACTTCTGACATGCATAATGTGGGCGCTTTTTAAAGACCGCAAAATGAACATCGGCATGATCATAGCCGTCGGTGTTATTTTTGGTCTTTTTTCTGTTGCTTCGACCCACCACGGCGTTGATCACGGGATGATGATTATTAATGTCAGGGATCTCGGCCCAATGGCGGCCGGTCTTTTCTTCAATCCGGTGTCAGGCATTATCGCGGGACTGATAGGGGGAGTTGAACGTTATATCGCGGGCACATACTATGACATAGGCGCGTTCACAACCGTTGCGTGCAGCGTTTCCACATGTCTTGCCGGTTTTCTGGCCGCATTTCTCAACATAGTTGTATTCCAGAGAAAGAAGCCGACCGTTGAATACGCGTTTTTCATGGGAGCCGTCATCGAGGTTTTCCATATGTACGCGGTTTACCTGACTCATCATGATGACACCCTTTCTCAGGCGTTTACCGTCGTCAGAATATGCAGCCCGCCGATGATAATTTTCAGCGGAATCGGGCTGGGCGTCATTGCCATTATCATCAGAATCATGGAAGGAGATAATCCTTTTAAACCAAGACCGAGAAGTCAGATTCCCGTTCTGCACACATTCAATCTCTGGCTTTTCTTTGCGACGGCCATGGTCTTCCTGGTGACTGTCGGATTGAATTATTCGCTTCAGACCAGAGCCGAAATGAGTGAAGCAAAGGCTGAACTGGCATCGTCGGAGAAAGAAATCACGTCAATATACGAGAATGCCAAGGGAACTGAAGCGGATATTTCCAAAATGAGCATTGCCATAAGCAACGACGGCATATACGAGATAATAGATAAAGAGGGCAACCCGGTTGCGGGATCATATAAAATTGACAGATCGGATCAAATGTTCGAACTCTTCGGGGACAACCCGAAGGACGGATTCTTTAACGCGGACTATTATGGATTTACATGCATTGGGACCATCAAAACATTGAGTGATGGTGAAAAACTGATCGTTCTGATGATGGAAGACAGCGTGTTTGAATCCCGCGATATGCAGTTCAACGAAACGATCCTGGCGGACATACTGCTGTTCACGGTAATATTCCTGCTTATTTCCATGCTCGTTCAGAGTCTGGTCATGAGCAATCTGATTAAGGTAAACAGATCTCTCAATAAAATCACACAGGGAGATCTCAACGAAAGAATTGATGTCTTTAGTTCCGCGGAATTCGCGCTGCTGTCTGAAGATATCAACATGACGGTGGACGCCCTTAAAGGATACATTGAAGCCGCGGAGAAGAGAAACGAACAGGAGCTTATGCTGGCCAAGACCATACAGGAGTCGGCCCTTCCTCACAACTTCGATTTCAGCACCAAATCATTTGATCTGTACGCAAGCATGGAACCCGCCAGAGAAGTAGGCGGCGACTTCTACGACTTCTTCTTCATGAATCAGGACAAATTCGCTCTTGTAATCGCCGATGTATCTGACAAAGGTATTCCGGCGGCCCTCTTCATGATGCAGAGCAAACGCGCTCTCCACGGACTTTGCGAGACAGGCAAAACGCTGCATGAGGGCATGAAATCGGTCAATGAGGAATTGTGCAGAGGCAATGACGTCGACATGTTTGTCACTGTATGGATGGGAATCGTCGATCTTAAAACCGGCGTTGTTAATTGCGTCAATGCGGGTCATGAGTACCCGGCAATCAGGCGCCGCGGCGGCGATTATAAGCTTTTGAAAGACAGGCACGGCCTTCCGCTCGGCGCGATGGAAGGCATTGAATTCCATGAGTATGAAATGAAACTGGAACCGGGAGACTGCATCTATGTCTACACTGACGGCGTTCCTGACGCCCTGAACAGCGAAAAGGAGCAGTACGGTACGAAACGGATGCTCAATGCTCTGAACATGAACAAAGACTGCTCAATGGAAGAGTTGCTGCCGGCGGTGAAGCGGGATCTGGATGAATTCGCAGGCGGGGAGCAGCAGTTTGACGACGTGACAATGCTGGGATTCCGGTATGATGGATACGAGCAGTAATAATCTCAAATACAAGGGGCTGTTGCACTAAATAATTAGTGTGACAGTCTCTTTTTATTGGATGGGCTGCAGATATTACCTTCGCTACGTCCTCGTCGCCGGCAATGATTCGCGCTCATTCGCAGCTCACGGAACGTCAGCAAAACTCGCGCTT
>JAFRCM010000096.1 GCA_017404365.1 Bacillota bacterium | reverse complement strand
TTTATAGGTCATAGCCATATTCCTCCTTTATATCACATTGAATAATTCACTATATGCATTATATAATAGCAAATTATGTTTGTCAACTTAGGGCCGTCGGGTTAATTAGCCATTCTTTTCTTGCAGTGGAGCATAACCTCTCGGGGTCGACCCACAGCATTGCCAGTTTATCCGGCTCACGCCGGGCGATTTCGTCTACAATATCATATGCGAAGTTAAAATCCCTATCATTTGTGACGCGGACAGACTGTCAGTAAAGAGCTGCACAAAAGCAGACGTTCTGTGTTACAATTTAACCATGAAAACACTGATTGAATTATATGATGAAAAACCAATTGAAAATGTTCTGGCAACAGAGATGTTCCGACCGGAGGAACTGGTTATGCTGTGTCCGCCGGAGACCGTATCGGACAAATTGCTGAAGGAATCTCTAAGCAAGTATTTCGAGCACAGAGGCTGTCCTGTGAAACTGACCGTCGTGCCTGTGAGCCTGCTCGATGCCGCAAAGGTGGAGAAACAGCTGCGCAATATTCTTGAAACTCATGAAGATTGCGCCATAGACATATCGGGAGGGACCGACGCTTCGCTTTTCGCCGCCGGTGCAGCCTGCGGGGACACTCCTGTGTTTACCTACAGCCGCAGAAAGAACGCTTTCTTTGAAATTCAGAATGCGCCATTCGCAAGGAATCTGCCGTGCAGCGTTACTCTCGACGCGAAGTCATGTTTTCTCATGGCAGGTGGGACGCTGCTTCCGGGCAGAGAGGATAACGACGAACTTAGGAACAAGCTTCCGCAGATCGATCAGATCTATAATGTGTTCCGCAAATACCGCAGAGTCTGGCGCAGGCAGGTAGGCTATTTTCAGGCGATTTCTTCAGCTGAACCTGGAGAGCTCAGAGCCGAAGGGCCGAAGACTGTTAAGGTCGATCACGGCAGAGTGACTGCGGACGAGGCAATGCTGAAAGAAATAAGCGCCGCCGGTCTGATCAGAAATCTGCAGATCGGCATGGACAGCATCAGCTTTGACTTCCCTGATGACATGGTTAAATTCTGGCTTCGCGATATCGGGGCTGTTCTTGAACTTCAGGTCTACAGTGCATGTCTCGATGCCGGTTGTTTCGATGACGTAGTGCTAAGCGCTGTTGTTAACTGGGAAGGTGGATCGACTCAGCGAAATGCCGTCACAAATGAGATAGACGTCGTCGCCATAAAGGGCATACAGCCGGTCTTCATAAGCTGCAAGACCAGCGACATTAGAACAGAGGCGCTCAACGAACTGGAGGTGCTTCGCGACAGATTCGGAGGCAAAGGCTCCAGAGCAATTATCGTGACTTCCGCCCCTGCAAGCAGAAACCGCGCCCTCATGAGAATGAGAGCGGCGGAACTGAACATAGAAGTAATTGAATTAAACGACCTCGACAAGAATCGTCTTGTCGAAAGATTAATACGCTAAACTTCGAAATCCCGGCAATCGTAGATAACCTGGCATTCGTCCTCGTAACGGGCGAACCAGTCGGCTTTCTCCGTGTGAACCGGAATTATGACGGATGGCCGAACGTCGCGGATGAGGCGGTCTATGGTACCGCTGTCGGCGTGGCCGCTCGTGTGAAGAACCGGCACTTCAGCACCTATTGATTTCATGAATGAAATGAAGGCTGAGACAGCCGGTTTTAATATTTCTGTTTCGCGCCGCGCTATGAACAGAACACCATCCTTAAAAGAGGAACGGTGAGCGACCTTCTGGAAATTGATCAGACTCTGAGGAGTTAAACAGAGCATGAAGTCAGGGGAGGAGAAGGCCTTGCGTTCGGATACGGCAGGGAATACTTTTGCCCTGCGGTGTTTGCCGAACAGCCCGCTGTGCGTACCGGCCTTTCCCGCGCTCGTAGCTACGACTTCACCCAGATCAGCCAGAGAATGTGACGCGCGAAGAACAAAGCCGTCAATTTCAATGCCTGCAGTCTCTGCGACCAGGGCAGTCAGCTCATCCATGATGAATCTTCTGCCTGTCCGGCGGGCGGCGTTGTAAGCGGTAACAATGCGGTCCACATTCTGCGCGGACAGATAAACAAGTGTAGGGCCTTTGTGGCCTTTCAGGGTTTCCACCGCGAAGTCTTCAAGCTCTTGTTCGCTCGGCTCGTGAAAATCAGGGCCGCGGGACAGAGTCGTTCCCTCAGTGATCAGCACGTCCACCTCAGGCAGCATGTCAAGGAGAGCGCTGAAATCCATGCGTCCGGTCGAACGGAAATCAGCCGAGTAGAGAACCGTCTTCCCCGATGCCTTGATCAGGAACATGAATGTTCCGAATGCGGAATGATCGCAGAGTACAGGAGTTACTGAAATATCGCCTACTGAAACAGGCACGCCCGCGTCCATGAAGGTCGGTGAAAACTCGAGACCCTTGCCTTTGTATTCGCTGAGAGCGAGCGCGATGTCGTATGTTGCGTGTCCCATGTAAATAGGAATTCCGTCTACCACATGCTTCAGAAGTCCCATGTGATCCGAGTGGTAGTGTGAGACGAAGACCGCGTCGTAAGACGGTTTGCCGCTGAACAGCCCGGGCACTTTAGGCACATGGGTGTACAGTTTTCCCTCGCCCAGATTTGCACCCGCATCAACGATTATGCGCGTGGTTTCCGTAGACATCTCTATGATGGAACCGCCAATCTGGTCCTGGCCCCTGAGTACGTTAATTTTCAAAGTCATAATCAAACTCCAATTTGCTTTTGGTTGCGTTGAGTGCAGGCTTGCATATCTTCTTGACGGCGCCTTCATCTGTAAATTTGATCAGTCCGCACTTGCCGACGACATCGAGGTAGGTCTTGTTGTATGTTCCTTCTTTAATGAATTTCTCCCAGGTGTTAACAGCGCCGTCGAAGTTCTTGTTGCTCTGGTTCCATATCTGCAGAGCCGCGAGAGCGCTGACGGTATAACTGATGTAGTACATAGGTGCTTCAAAGTTATGGGACACGAACACCCATGAGTATCCCGGGTCACCCTCTGCCCACGAATTGTACTGGGCGTAAGTCTTCGAGTAAAGCTTGTTGATCTCATCGAGCGTTATGTTAGGGTTCTCATAAACGGCACGTTGGAATTCATCCTCTATGCAGCCGTCTATGACATTCACAAGGAGCTCGCCGACAGCCTTTTTTCTAGCAGCGTCCGCGCTGCCTTTATAAATATCGTCATAGAAATTGGTCATGAGACCTTCGAGACCGTTCGAAGCGATCTCTGCCAGATCGATGTTGTCGCTGTCAGTCAGAACGTTCTTATGAGTTTCGTTGTTGTATTCAACGAAGTGACCGAACTCATGGGAGAGAACGATGAAGTCACGCTCTTTGTCCAGGGTCATCGAAATGAACGGGCAGTTGGCTTTGTGAACATAAGTCGTAAACGCGCCGTCCTGGCGGTTCTTCTCGTCACCTATGGAAATCAGCTTTTCGTCAATCATCTGATCTGCCGATTCGCCAGCCATGTCATCAACCTCGTAGCTGTATTTCTGAAGGTTGGAAAGGAGCTTCTTTATGGACATATCAGGAAGACCCTTACCGCCGTCATCCGAATAGGAGTTGTAATAGTTGTCGAAGTAGGGCTTGGAAATTCCCTTTACATCCTCGTGAAGCTGTTCGATTTCTTCTTCAGAATAATCTCTGTTGTATTCTTCCGCGTCGGCGTAAGCCGCGTAGTTATCGTAACCGGCCAGTTTTGCAAGCTCAGTCCTTATACCAAGAAGTTCGAGGTAAATCGGACCGGCTTCGTCGTTCGCCATCTTGAGAAGTCCGTCGTAGATTTCCACATAACCG
>JAFRCM010000095.1 GCA_017404365.1 Bacillota bacterium | reverse complement strand
TTCCACATCGCCAACAAGACGGACTGCGTCCTCATTCTCGGCACGACGAGTGAGTCCCCTACTTTTACCTGGGAGGAGGACTACGAGATCGTCAAGCGCAGCGTCGAGGTATGCAAAGGCAGGATGCCTCTCATGGCCAACGCGGGTTCCAACGACACGAGGACTTCATTTGAGAAGGCAAAGAGATTCGCGGACGCGGGTGTGGATGCCCTGCTCTGCATCTCACCGTACTATAACAAAGCCAACAAGACAGGCCTCTACCACCACATCGCTGACGTGGCAGACTCTGTAGATATTCCGGTTGTCGTTTACAACATCCCGGGACGTACCGGCATCAACATTCCGATCGACGTCATGACAGAACTTGCGAAGAAGCCGAACATCGCGGGCGTCAAGGAAGCGACCGGCGACATGAGCTATGTTGCTAAACTCGCAAAGGCAACAAGGGACATGGACTTCAACATCTGGAGCGGCAACGATGACATCACAATCCCGATGATGGCTCTCGGCGGCGCAGGATGCATCTCCGTATGGGCGAACCTGCAGCCTGACAAGACAGTTGAGATGACTCACGCATTCCTCGAAGGCAACACTCAGAAAGCCATCGATATGCAGCTGGAGTACATGACTCTGATCAATGACTTCTTCATTGAAGTAAACCCTATTCCTATCAAGGAAGCAATGAACATGGCCGGCATGGGCGTCGGCGGATTCAGAATGCCGCTTTGCCCGATGAGCGATGCCAACAGAGAAATACTCAGAGCTGAAATGCAGAAGCTGGGAATCATCTAAGGCATCGGACTGCCGTGACTGCAAAAGCAAGGAGAGATAGATAAGAATGAAAGTTTTGATTACCGGTTACGGCCGCATGGGACGGCTGATAGAAGATACGCTTGTTAAGGCGGGCGATGAAATCGCCGGATGGATTGACATCGAAAACGTAGCTGAACTGGATTCGTCCGAAAAGATCGCTGATATAATCATGGACTTCAGCAATCCTTCTCTGACAGATACGGTTGTCGCGTATGCAGCCCGCACCGGGACACCGCTGCTTTCCGGCACGACTAACATGACCCCGGAGCAGCACGAATCGCTGGCTGAGCTCGCCAAAGATATTCCTGTCATCTGGGCGTCCAACTATTCCCTGGGCATCAACCTCTTCATGCACATATTGCCGCAGGTGAAAGCTGCCCTTCCTGACTGGGACATTGAGATAACCGAGACACATCACAACAAGAAAGTCGACGCGCCGAGCGGGACTGCCAAGTCTCTTGCCGACGTCATCGATCCTGACGGAGAGTATGAACGCGTATACGGCAGAAGCGGCAACTGCGGCGAACGCACCAAGCGCGAAATAGGCATGCACGCCCTCCGCGGCGGCACTGTCACAGGCGAGCACAGAGTTGACTTCTTCGGCAATGATGAAGTCTTTGAAATCGTTCACAAGGCTGACAGCCGTCAGATTCTGGTGGACGGAGCCATCGCGGCAGCCAGAAAGCTTCTTGATAAAGAGCCCGGGCTGTACACCATGGAAACTTTACTTTTCGGTTAATGCAATCCGAAATCCAATATCATGAAAGCCCACAGCGTCAGGCTGCGGGCTTTTGCGTTATTCGCCATCAGACATGATGACGACGGCGTGCAGTTTATTGTCCGATTTCTGCCGGATGGCAACAATGTGACGATCTTCATCAACGGAGTATTCAAGCAGAACGTTATCCTGTGTAGTGATCTCCAGCTTATATTGGATGACCACTTCGTTGAACCTGCGGCGGTACTGCTCCTCCGGCAGAATCTGTTCTGCCAGAGCCTGATAAACACAGTTGTGCACATGCCCGTTGTAATCGAACATCATGCGGTCGATTTCCATTTCGCCGCTGGCCGCGATATCTCTGTTTTTATCCAGCTGACGTAAATTCGGAAATGTGTACTCCGGAAAAACAACATTCTCCGGTTCCGGATTGAATGGCTCCATCAGTTCCGGTGTGATGCGCAGAAACCTCCCTGTCGGAACGTCCAGCGCGACCCATTCGGCAGTCGCTTTTGCTACGATATTGTCATCTTCGTCGTAGATAATGTAATCACGGCACGCGCGAACCTTGTTGTGATCTCTCGCCCAGGTTACCGCGCGCAGAGTGCTGAACATGTTCGGTCTGCGGAATACTTTCATGCGCCAGCTCAAAACCACCCAGGAAATGTCGCTTTTGCGATCGGTCTTTGTCTGCCCTGAAACCGCGCCGTGAAGCATCGACATGTCTGAAAGAATCTCCAGAAGCGCTGTGTTCGTAATCTTTTTCTCGACATCCACATCGAATGCCCCGACAAAAAACGTCTGTTCCAGTTTCATGTGATCAACCTTCTTCCTTTATTCAAAACACGCAATAAATGAAACAGGCGCCGTCCGGCGCCTTTTCCTCTCTGTTGTCTTTTCTGTTTCTAGTTCTCCGCTATGAGATCGGCGTCAATCAGATTTTCGAATTCTTTGACTGCCTTGTCGAATTCTTCGTCCGTCAGATTGTCCATCAATTCAAAGTCCTCTTCGTACTCTTTGTATCCGTATATGTAGACTTCACCGGTACCAAGCGGATTCAGTGCGATATAATCCTTGCCGTCCACGTCGAACACGCCTACGATTCCGCACTCCTCTTCTTCGCCGTTATCATATTCCAGGGTAATGATATCGTCCTCGTCATATCCGTATAATTCTTTATCTTCAGCCATGCTGTTTTCTCCTTTCGGCATTCAGCCCTCCCGGGCATTTTTTCAATTTCGTTACGGTTACTATACCATCAGCGGAAGCTTTTCACAACATCTTATTTGCTGCCGAAGAATTTCACGACGCTTTCGGCAGACCGTCTGTCCATTCCGTCGGCCCTCATCAGAATCTCAACAGGATCGCTGTTCTCATTTCCGCTGCCGATTTCTCCGCCTGCCGCGATTTTCTTTATTTCCTCTACGCTTCCAAAAGCTTCAAGCAGGGCCTTGCGCCGCTTCGGGCCTATGCCCTTGATGTCGTCGAGTACTGAATGCTCCAGATTCTTGCTGCGAAGCTTGTGGTGATAAGTTATCGCGAACCTGTGGACCTCCTCCTGCATTGTGCCTATGTACTTATACAGCAGCGGTTTGTCCGTCAGAGGAATCTCCACCCAGCTGAAACCGTCGCCGTCGGCCGCGTCCTCTCCCGCGTCTCCCGGCAAGCGTACAATCAGCCCGCGCGTCCGGTGATGATCGTCCTTGACCATGCCGACCACCGGGATTTCGAATCCGGTCGCCTCAATGACCTCCAAAGCTGTGGTTACGTGGCCTTTGCCTCCGTCCATGAAGATGATGTCAGGCAGCACTGCGAACTTGTCGTCGCCGCTGAACACGCGCATGAATCTTCTCGACAGAACTTCACGCATGGACGCGTAGTCATCCTGCCCTTCGACGGTCCTGACGCGGAACTTTCTGTAGCTCTGTTTGTCGGCCTTAAGCCCTTCGTAGACAACCATTGCGCCGACGGTATCCACGCCGTTTGTATTTGATATATCGTATGCCTCTGCCCTGAACTGGCGTCCGTCATAAGGACCCGATTCGGTCTTCATTTCGCACAGCACATCCCAGATCTCTTTTCCGAGTTCTTCACGACGGGCTGCTGCTGCCTTTGCGCGTCTGTCCATTGATTCTGCCATCACCGCCGCGTCGCTCAGCGCCAGTTTCAGAAGCGCCCTCTTCTCTCCGCGTTCCGGTTTTACTATCTTCACGCTGTGCGCCGAAATCTCCGATAGGTACTGCTCCAGAAGCGCCGCGTCTGACGGTTTCTCCGCCACGATGATCTCCCGCGGAACATCGGGCATCCTGCTGTAGTGCTGGTTGATGAACGCCGCGAGAATACTGGCGCTGTCCTCGTCTATTGATGAAGACATGTCCATGCTCATCGTCTCTCTGTCCACTAGTTTCCCGTCTCTCACAGAGAACACCGCAAAGGCATCAGTGACTTTTTCTCCCTTCCCCACTCGCACGATAATGTCAGCTTCATTGGAATGGTGAAGGACAACGCGCTGTGTCTCATTCAGTGACTCTGCGGCTTCTATGTAATCGCGGTATTCCGCCGCCTTCTCGTAATCGAGGTTGTCCGAAGCCTCTTTCATGCGCTTCTTCATCGTGTTGACGAGCGG